>JBEDGK010000294.1:0-13835 GCA_041174665.1 Pseudomonadota bacterium | reverse complement strand
TCCCAAGGACGTTGCAGGAGCTGGCGATTCGCTGCTGATAGCCGGCGCAATGGCCATGGCCTGCGGCGCGAACATCTGGGAGGCTGGCTGCCTGGGCTCCCTGGCTGCCGCCATCCAGGTGGGACGTGTGGGCAATACCCCCCTGCAAATCGTCGAATTAACCCGGGAAATCTAAGGAAAACGCATGGGTAACAATGGCATCGGGATCATCGGCGGCAGTGGTGTATATGACATCAATGGCTTGACAAACAAGCGCTGGCAGCGAATCGATTCACCATTCGGCGAGGCATCCGATGAATTGCTGTTCGGCGAACTCGACGGCCAGCAGCTGGTCTTCCTGCCCCGTCATGGCAGGGGGCATGTGATACCTCCCTCCGAGCTGAATTACCGCGCCAACATTGATGTTCTTAAGCGAGCAGGCTGCTCCTCGGTGATCTCGGTTTCCGCCGTCGGTTCGCTGAAGGAGGAGTTGAAGCCTGGAATGTTCGTTATCGTCGACCAGTTTATCGATCGCACCTTTGCCCGCAACAAATCCTTCTTCGGAAAGGGCTGCGTGGCCCATGTATCTATGGCACACCCAGTTTGCAGTCGGCTGGGTGACCACCTGGAACTAGCAGCCAAGGGCGCAGACATTGCGGTGGTGCGCGGCGGCACGTATCTGGTTATGGAAGGCCCGCAGTTTTCAAGTCGGGCCGAATCGGAGCTTTACCGCACCTGGAATAGCGATGTGATCGGTATGACCAACATGCCCGAAGCAAAGCTCGCCCGGGAAGCAGAGATGTGCTACGCATCGGTCGCCATGGTGACGGATTACGATTGCTGGCACCCAGACCACGATAGTGTTACTGTCGATCAAATCATCAAGGTGTTGACTGCCAATGCCGATCGCGCGCGCGAACTGGTCAAGCAGGTTGTGCCCCTGGTGGCGACTGATACCGGTAATTGCCGGTGTGGCTGCAACACCGCGCTTGAATACGCTCTCATTACCGCGCCCGACGCCCGTAGCACTGAAGCGATGAGCAAGCTGGATGCGGTAGCCGGCCGCGTTCTAAAAAAGCAATGACGTTTCAGGAAAGACCGTCCGAAGCACGGCTGAGGCAGCAATTGCTGGCCTGTGCACGCAAGATGGCCCAAGTCGGGCTCAATCGCGGCACCTCGGGGAATTGCTCGACCCGCCTTACCGATGGTACCGGCTTTCTCGTTACGCCGTCCGGTGTCTCCGTTTCGGAGCTGAGTGAAGAGGGTATGGTGAGGATGGGGTTCAACGGTAACGCGCAAAGTCCGGGCAGGCCCTCCAGCGAATGGCGTTTTCATCGCGACATTCTGATGGCTAGACCGGAGATGCACGCTGTGGTGCATGTGCATTCTGTTTACGCCACCGCCTTGGCCTGCCTGCGTCGTGACCTCCCGCCCTTCCACTACATGATCGCTGCCGCCGGCGGCAATACCGTGCGATGTGCCCGCTATGCCCTGTTTGGTACCCAGGCGCTATCAGACGCTGCGGTCCAGGCACTACGGGACCGCAAGGCCTGTTTACTTGCCAACCACGGCATGATCACCTTGGGTTATGACCTTGGGGACGCCTTGGACGTGGCTGTGGAGGTGGAATCGCTTTCTGAACAGTACCTACAAGCCTTGCAGGTAGGGGAGCCGGTCCTGCTGTCCGAGCAGGAAATGGTCGATGTCATCGAACAATTCAAGGGTTACGGACGGCAAGCTCCCAAAGTCTAACGCCCTTCGTTCAATTTTTTCAAAACCATGCCCATCAAAAGTCGCATTCGAACCATTCCTCACTATCCAAAGGAAGGCGTGATGTTCCGCGACATCACCACTCTTCTCAAGGACCCTGTGGGCCTGCGCACCATCATCAACGAACTGTGTAACCGCTATACCGGCCAGCGTGTGGAAAAGGTGGTGGCCATTGAAGCGCGCGGCTTCGTCGTCGGCGCACCTCTGGCGTATACGCTGGGCACCGGCTTTATCCCGGTTCGCAAGAAGGGCAAGCTGCCTGGGCCCATCGAGGCGGAGGACTATGCGCTGGAGTACGGTACCGACACGGTGGAGATCCACACAGATGCCATTTCCCCTGGTGACAATGTCTTGCTGGTTGACGACCTGATCGCCACTGGCGGAACTGCCGACGCTGCGCTGCGGTTGATTCGAAAAATGGGTGGTAAGGTGCTGGAGTGTGTTTTCATCATCGACCTGCCCGACTTGGGCGGGCGCAAGCGCCTGGAACAACAGGGTTATACCGTGCACACGTTGGTGGAATTCGAGGGCGAATGATGACGACTCGGCAAACGGCCTCAACAGCAGTCAAGGAAGGCGTGGAAACCATGCGCTGGCGTGAGGGTCGGCTGGAAATGATTGACCAGCGAGTCCTGCCGGCACATTTTGCCTATGTATCCACCGACAGCGCGGCTAGCGTGGCCGATGCGATTCGCACCATGGTGGTCCGCGGCGCGCCGGCCATTGGCGTGGCGGCGGCCTATGGCGTGGCGATGGAAGCGGTGCGCTGCAGCGCCTTGCCACAGAGCCAATTCAAAATGGCAATGGAACAAGGCATTGAAGTGCTGGCCGCTAGCCGCCCCACCGCGGTGAATCTGTTCTGGGCGCTAGAGCGCATGCGACACGTCTGGGTGGCTAGCGCACAGTCCAGCCAGGCGCAGCAGGCGGCACGCCTTCTGGAAGAGGCGCACGAGGTCTACACAGAAGATATCCGCATCAACCAACAGCTGGGTGCTTACGGCGCTGAGTTGTTGGCTGATGGCGCGCGCGTGCTCACCCACTGCAATGCCGGGGCCCTGGCCACAGCGGGACACGGTACCGCACTGGGCGTATTCCGCTCCGCAGTTGCTGCTGGCAAGCGCATCAGCGTGCTGGCTGACGAAACCCGCCCCTTTCTACAGGGGGCTAGGCTTACTGCCTGGGAGATGGTGCAGGAAAACATTCCTGTCACCCTGATCACGGACAACATGAGCGGCCACTTGATGAGTCGCGGTGAGATAGACGCCATTGTGGTGGGCACCGACCGTGTCGCCTCCAACGGCGACGTTGCCAACAAGATCGGCACCTACATGGTCGCGGTGCTAGCGCATCGCCATAACATTCCCTTTTATGTGGCCTGCCCCCTGTCGACAATCGACATGTCTCTCGCCACCGGGGCCGACATTCCCATCGAAGAGCGCAGCGCGAGCGAAGTAACCGGTTTTCGTGAAACCCAGTGGGCTCCGGTTGGCGTTCAGGTTCGAAATCCAGCGTTTGACGTTACCCCCGCGGAACTGGTGACCGCGCTGATCACCGAAAAGGGCGTTGTGCGCCAGCCGGATCGGAATAAGTTGCACAATTTGTTCATCGTAGGTTCCTCAAAGTGAATCAGACGTTCAAACTTGTCGCCATCTTCAAGGAATTCCTAGCGAGTTATCCCCGGGATTTTCTGTTGCTGTTCCTTCTGCTGGTGGTTGAAGGAGCGGTGGCCAGCGGCGCGGTGCTAGCCTTGATTCCGCTGGCCGATTACATCTTTGACCCCACGCTGGCCAAGCCCAGCTATGTAACGCTGGCCGTCGTATACGTCCTGTCCGGGGTTGGCGTCGTACCTTCCTTCGGTGTTTTCTGCGGCCTGTTCGTGATTACTAATCTGCTCAAGGGCGGCCTGGAAGTTGGTATTCGTTATACCATCCTGCGCATCAAGTACCGAGTGGTTCGGGGCCTGTTTGGCGACGCCCTGCAAACCTTTTTCCGCGCCCGCTGGGAGTTTTTCAGCGGCTCGGAGCAGGGCAAGTTGCTGAGCACCCTCAACAAGGAACTCAATACCATTGGCGATACGCTGGGACAGATTGCCACTCAATTTGCGCAGGTCATACAACTGGTCATTTATCTCGCCGTTCCCCTAATGCTGAACCCGCTCATGACCATCACCGCGATCGGCCTGGCGGGGCTGTTTGCCGTCCCCTTCCTCATGCTGCACAAACAAAGCTATCACTTGGGGCGGCGCAATAATTCAACCGCGAGCAAGGCCCTTGGCGTGCTGGCCGAAATTCTGCAAGCCGCGCGGCTCGTACTGAGCTTTGGTCGGCAGGAACAGGCACGACAGCGCTATCTTGATGCTTGGGACGAGCACACTCAGGCGACCCTGCGTTCGCAGACCTTGGCCTCGGCCATCCCGCAATTTTTCAAGCCCTTGACTATGCTGGCAGCCGTCATCGCCATGGGCATTTCAATTCAGCGCCAAGGCAATGTGTCGGAGCTCGCGGCGGTGCTGTGGAGTTTGCTGGCCGCCATGCCCATTCTCAGCGGCCTGGTCCAGGGCAACCTCAGTATCAGTAACTTTCTCCCCAGCTACGAGCAACTCGTCTCGCTACGCGAAGAGGCGGCTCTACATGAGGAGGTGCCTGGGGAACGCGCCTTTACCCAGCTGAATGAAGGCATCGCGCTCGATCACGTGCAGTTCACTTATCCCGGGCGAACCAGCACACTGGTCAACGTCAGCCTGAAACTGCGCAAGGGCCAGATGACCGCGCTTGTGGGCGAATCTGGGTCGGGCAAGTCGACTATCGTTGACTTGGTCCTTGGCCTGCAACTACCGGCGCAAGGCCAGGTGCTCCTTGACGGTATTCCATTGCAGCAATGGCGGCAGAACAGCTTCCGCCAGCGGATAGGTTACGTACCTCAAGACCCGCAACTGTTTCATGACAGCATTCGTGGAAATCTGGTCTGGGCACAAGGCGATACGACTGAAAAGGGGCTGTGGCAGGCATTGGCTATGGCCAATGCCGACGGGTTCGTCCGGGCCCTGCCGCAGGGGTTGGACACCGTAGTAGGCGACCGCGGCCTGCGCCTGAGTGGCGGACAGCGCCAGCGTATCGCTCTGGCGCGCGCACTCTTGCGCAAGCCAGAGTTGCTGATCTTGGATGAGGCAACAAGCGCCCTGGATTCTGAATCCGAGCTGCTGATCCAGCAGGCCATTGACCAGCTTGCGCAAAAGACCACCATTCTCGTCATCGCGCACCGGCTCTCCACCGTGGCGCGCGCCGGTCAGGTCTATGTGCTGCGCCAGGGCAGTGTCGTGGAACAGGGGTCCTTCGATGTACTCTCGCAGCGTGAGGGTGGGGTCCTGCATGGATTGCTTCGTCTGCAGTCTAGCCACAGCAAGGCCACCTGACCGACGGCTGCCCGACAGACAGCGACACAGACATCAGGCAAACGGAACATGAAAATTTTGGTAACCGGCGCTGACGGCTTCATCGGCTCGCATCTGATCGAGACCCTGGTGCGGGCAGGCCACGAGGTAAAGGCCTTCGTGTTGTATAACTCCTTCAATTCCTGGGGCTGGCTGGACTACTGTGCGACGGATGTCAAGGGGCACTTTGAAGTGTTTGCTGGCGATATCCGCGATCCGAACGGAGTGCGCGAAGCCATGTACGGCTGTGAAGCGGTATTGCATCTGGCAGCGCTGATCGCCATCCCTTACTCCTATCATTCGCCCGACACCTACATCGACACCAACATCAAGGGCACGCTCAACTTGCTGCAGGCAGCCAGAGCGGCGGGAGTCAGGCGCGTGGTTCACACTTCCACCAGCGAGGTTTACGGCACAGCCCGCTTCGTGCCCATTACCGAGGAGCATCCTCTCTTGGGCCAGTCTCCTTACTCTGCCACCAAGATAGGCGCCGATCAGCTCGCTTACTCGTTCTACGCCTCCTTCGGCCTGCCGGTGGTGATCGCCCGCCCCTTCAACACCTACGGACCGCGCCAATCGGCGCGCGCGGTAATCCCGACCATCATCACCCAGCTCGCCCAGGGCAAGCGCGAGATCCGCTTGGGTGCAATCGCTCCGACACGAGACTTCAATCATGTGCGTGACACCGTGCGCGGCTTTATCGCTGCCGTCACCTCGGACCGCGGCTTGGGGGAAGCGGTGAACTTCGGTAGCAATTTCGAGATCTCGGTGGGTGATACCGCGGCGCTTATCGCCGAAGCAATGGGCGTGGACATCCAAATCACCACGGAACAGGTACGCCTGCGGCCGGAGAATTCCGAGGTCGAAAGGCTGTGGGCGGACAACCGCAAAGCTAGGGAGCTGTTCGGCTGGGAACCGGCCTACGCGGGTCGGGAGGGATTCAAGCGCGGCCTGGCTGAAACAGCGGCTTGGTTCAGCCAGCCGGAAAATCTCGCCCGCTACAAATCAGATATCTACAACCTGTGAGCGCTTTTACTTCAATCTCATCCTTGGATGCGCTGCCCGGGCGCGTAACAAAAGCGCTTGCCGACGTGCTCGGAGAGCGTAAAGTGGCCTTGCACGAGCCACGCTTCGAAGGCAATGAAGCGAAGTACCTGCTGCAATGCTTGGAGTCCACCTTCGTGTCCTCCGTCGGCATCTTCGTTGATCGCTTCGAGGCCGAGTTGGCCGCTTACACCGGCGTCAAGCATGCGATAGCCGTAGTCAACGGTACTGCAGCATTGCATGTCGCGCTGCTTCTGGCTGGTGTGCGGCCTGGCGATGAAGTTCTGGTACCTGCACTCACCTTTGTGGCCACCGCCAACGCCGTACGTTATTGCAGCGCCGTCCCGCACTTTGTTGACAGCAGCTTCACTACCTTGGGGTTGGACCCGCTGGCCTTACGCGAACATCTCGCTGCACGCTGTGAACTGCGCGATGGGCATTGCGTGAACCGCGAGACAGGCCGGGTGGTATGCGCCGTCGTCCCGATGCACACCTTCGGCCATCCGGTGGATATTGGAACCCTGCTGGAGGTCGCGCGCGAATTCCATATCACTGTGGTCGAGGATGCGGCCGAGTCCCTGGGCAGCACTTGGCATGGTCGGCATACCGGCGGTTTTGGCCTGCTCGGAGTCCTGAGCTTCAACGGCAACAAGACTATCACCACCGGCGGCGGCGGTGCCATCCTCACCAACAACAGCACGCTGGCACGCCGCGCCAAACACCTGACCACCACAGCCAAGCTTCCACACCGTTGGGCCTTCGAGCATGACGAGTTAGGCTACAACTACCGCATGCCCAATATCAATGCGGCGCTCGGCGTGGCGCAATTAGAACAGTTGCCCGCGCTCTTGGAAGCAAAGCGCCGCCTGCATGGCCGCTACGCGCAGGCTTTCAATGACATGGCGGGTGTCCGTCTGTTCCAGGAGCCTGCGGGCGGGCGCAGCAACTACTGGCTACAGGCGCTCCTGCTCGATGAAACGCTGGTAGACCAGCGCGATGCTGTCCTCGCAGTCACCAACGACGCCGGCTACATGACGCGTCCCTGCTGGAACCTGATGTCGACAATGGCCTCAATGGCCGGTAGCCCGAGCGCGCCCTTGCCAGTGGCGCAGGCCCTGGCTGCGCGCATTATCAATCTTCCGAGTAGCGCCTTCCTCGCATGAGCACGACTCCTGTTTTGCTGATCGGCGGCGGCGGCCATTGCCGCTCGGTGATCGACGTCATAGAAAGTAGTGCGCATTTCCAGGTGGCGGGCATCGTTCAGCCGACCAGCGATGGCCTTGCGCCCATACTGGGCTACCCTGTACGGGGTGATGACGATGCACTGCCCGACTTGCTGGGCCAAACGCCCTGTGCATTGGTTACCGTAGGCCAGTTGACGAGCGCATCCCTGCGCAAGTACCTGTACGGAAAACTCCTCGATCTGCGTGCGAAGATTCCAGTCGTGGTATCGCCGCACGCCCACGTTTCCCGGCATGCGCAACTCGGTCTTGGTACGGTGGTACTGCACGGCGCGCTCGTCAACGCCGCCGCGCTGGTGGGCGAGAACTGCATCATCAATTCCATGGCGCTGGTCGAACATGATGCGCGCATCGGCCCGCACTGCCATATCTCGACCGGCGCACGGCTCAACGGCGGCGTCGAGGTCGGCGCCGGCTGCTTCATCGGCAGCGGCGCGGTGATTCATCAAGGCGTAACCATCGGCGCAGGCAGCGTCATTGGCGCCGGCTGCGTGATCTGCCACGACGTCGCCGCGCAGACCATCATGAGGTACGAGGCATGAGCAAGAGCGGAAAGACAATGATAATTGCCGAAGCCGGTGTCAATCACAACGGCGACCTGGCATTGGCGAAAAAACTGGTGGAAGTCGCAGCCCAAGCCGGAGCCGACCTGGTCAAGTTCCAGACTTTCAAGGCCGACCGGCTGGTGACGAAGGCGGCGCAAAAAGCACCCTACCAGGAAGTTAGCACCAGCGCAGGCGAATCGCAACACGCAATGCTACGCCGGCTCGAGCTGACCGATGAGGCGCACCACGTGCTACTCGAGCATTGCCGGGCGCACGCCATCGGTTTCCTGTCGACCGGCTTTGATATCGAGAGCGTCGATTTCTTGGCCAGCCTGGGCATCCGGGTATTTAAGGTACCTTCTGGGGAAATCACCAACCTCCCTTATCTGCGCCATGTCGGCGCAAAGCGCGGCGAGGTGATTCTCTCCACCGGCATGGCCACCCTGGGCGAAGTGGAAGCGGCGATCGATGCGCTGGAGCAGGCCGGCACTCTGAAAGGCAACATCATCGTACTGCATTGCACGACCGAATACCCCGCCCCCATGGAAGCGGTCAACCTCAAGGCCATGCTGTCCATTCAGGCCGCGTTTCAGTTGCGGGTTGGCTATTCCGACCATACCGAAGGCATAGCCATCGCTCCGGCTGCCGTGGCGCTCGGAGCCTGCGTGATTGAAAAACATTTCACTTTGGACCGCAAGCTACCGGGCCCCGATCATAGCGCCAGCTTGGAACCCCTCGAACTGGCGGCGCTGGTGCAATCGATCCGTGCCGTGGAATCCGCGCTGGGCGACGGCGTCAAGCGCATGACCGCCGCCGAGGCACACAACAAGTCGGCGGCGCGCAAGTCCATCGTCGCGGCCCGCGTGATTGCGAAGGGCGAGCTTTTCAGCACGCAAAATCTCGCAGTCAAGCGCCCAGGTACCGGCATCTCGCCGATGCGTTGGGACGAGGTATTGGGTCAGCGCGCGTCCCGTGACTTCGAGCCGGACGAACCAGTCAGCTTGTGAAGAAGAAAATCTGCGTCGTCACCGGCACCCGTGCGGACTACGGCCTGCTACGCTGGGTCATGCACGAGATCGCCGCCGGGCCCGGATTGCAGTTGCAGGTGGCCGTCACCGGCGCGCACCTATCCCCTGAATTCGGCCTGACTTGGCGCAACATCGTGGAAGATGGGTTTGTCATCGATGCCAAGGTGGAAATGCTACTGGGATCGGATACGCAGGTGGGCATCACCAAGTCACTTGGTATGGCGGTCTGCGGCTTTGCTGATGCCCTGGCCGCCCTGCGACCCGACATGCTGGTGGTGCTGGGCGATCGTTACGAAATTCTTGGCGCTGTCACCGCCGCTACCATGGCGCGCATTCCAGTGGCTCATCTGCATGGCGGGGAAGTCACCGAAGGCGCGTTCGACGACGCCATGCGTCATGCAATCACGAAAATGTCGCATCTTCATTTCGTGGCGGCAGAAGACTACCGGCGGCGCGTGTTGCAACTTGGGGAGGCCCCCGAACACGTGCATAACGTCGGTGGGCTGGGCATCGACAACATACAGCGTATGAAGTTACTGGAGCGCGCGGAGCTTGAACACTCGCTGGACTTCAAACTTGGGCCGCGCAATCTGCTGGTGACTTTTCATCCGGTAACCCTGGAACCGGGCGCCAGCGCGGCGCAGATGACTCAACTTCTGGCGGCGCTCGACAGCTTGCCCGAAACGCGACTGCTGTTCACAATGCCTAATGCCGATACCGAAAGCCACCAGCTCGGTGAGATGTTGCAGGTCTTCGCAGCGCGCCGCCCCGATACGGCCAAGGTCTGGACTGCTCTGGGGCAACTGCGCTATCTCTCCTGCCTGCGCCACGTAGATGGCGTGGTAGGCAATTCCTCCAGCGGCCTGACTGAAGCACCCAGCTTTCGCATCGGAACTATCAACATCGGCGAGCGCCAACAAGGCCGGCTCAAGGCCACCAGCATCATTGATTGCTCGCCGACACGTGAGGACATCTCGCGCGCGATTCAAACGCTGTATTCTGCTGCTTTCCGCGAGCGCCTACCAGATGTCATTAATCCCTATGGCGAAGGTGGCGCAGCATCACGCATCGCCTCAATATTGGTCGAATGCAATCCTAGCGATCTGCTCAAGAAGAAATTTCACGATCTACTCGTTGCTTTGTAAGCAAAAAAATGAACGACATCTGGAAACATGCAATTCTTCGGCCGAGCTCAAGCATTCGGGATGCCATTCGCAACTTGAACAATGTGGCGATCCAGATTGTTTTAGTGACGGATGGGGAGGGCAAGTTGGCAGGCACCGTCTGCGATGGAGATATTCGGCGAGGTTTGCTCAAGGGGTTGGATATGGATAGCCCCATAGAAAGCGTCTTGTACCGCTCGCCCATGGTGGTTCCGTCAACCATGAGCCGTGACTTGGTGATGCAACTCATGGTGGCCAACAAAATTCATCAAGTGCCTATCGTCGACGAAGGACGGCAGGTGTTGGGGCTACATCTTTGGGACGATATCGTCGCGCCTGTTACTCGCGAAAACTCCATGGTGATCATGGCCGGTGGCAAGGGAATCCGTTTGCGTCCACACACTGAGAGTTGCCCAAAACCGATGTTGCCGGTAGCCGGAAAACCGATGCTGGAGCATATCGTGGAGCGAGCCAAGGCTGAAGGTTTTACGCGTTTTGTGTTGGCTGTTCACTACCTCGGGAACATGATCGAGGATTATTTCGGCGATGGATGCAAGCTTGGCGTGCATATTGATTATCTTCGCGAAGATAATCCGTTGGGAACAGCGGGGGCACTCTCCCTGCTGTCTCCGCGTCCGAAATTACCGTTCGTGGTGACAAATGGCGATGTGATGACAGATATCCGTTATGGAGAACTGCTTGATTTCCATCTGCGCCATGGTGCTGCAGCAACCATGGCGGTACGCATGCATGAGTGGCAGCATCCCTTTGGCGTCGTGCGCATGGATGGCGTAGATATTGTTGGTTTCGAAGAGAAGCCTGTTGCCCGTACGCATATCAACGCTGGGGTCTACGTACTTGCGCCTGAGACGCTGGACTGTATGCCGGTAAATGATGTTTGCGACATGCCTAGCCTGTTTGAGCGATTGCAGGATCGGGGAGCGCGAACGATTGCTTACCCCATGCACGAGCCTTGGCTTGATGTTGGCCGCCCCGACGATCTGAAACTTGCCAATCAGCGCTTGGAGCAAAGCGAGTCCGGCGCATGATGCAACGGGTGTTGATTGTCGGCTTCGGCAGCATTGGGCAACGCCACTTACGGATCGTGCGTGAGAGTTTGCCAAAGTCGGATGTGCGTTTGCTACGCCGCGAACCGGGGGCGATGGCTGAAGGTGCCGACGGTTTCTTCTATTCTCTGGATGACGCGTTAGCTTTTAAACCACAGGTTGCGATTATTGCGAATCCGGCTCCGTTTCATGTGAGGGTTGCGCTGGCCTTGGCAAGTCAAGGGTGTCATCTGCTAGTTGAAAAACCTTTATCCGATACGCTAGAAGGGGTGTCTGAGTTACTGTTAGCTACTAGTGCAGGGGCAATTGTCCTGCAGGTTGGGTACAACCTCAGGTTCTCACCCTCATTGCGCGATTTCAAGAAATGGGTTCAGTCCGGGCATATTGGACGGATATTGTCGATTCGCTGCGAAACGGGGCAACACCTCGAAACATGGCGTCCGGGTACTGACTATCGCCAGGGAGTTTCGGCGTGTCGTGAATTGGGCGGCGGGGCATTGCTTGAACTCAGCCATGAGTTGGATTATCTGCGATGGATATTCGGCGATATTGACTGGGTTGGTGCATGGATGGGGAAACAAAGTGCGCTTGAAATCACTGTCGAGGACACGGCCCACCTGCTGATGGGTTTGCGCGATAGCCCTGTTGTGGCCGGAGCATGCGCACCTGTCGCCGCGCTGTCTCTCGATTTTCTGCGTCGGGATACGACCAGACGTTGTGTCGCAATCGGGGAAACCGGTAGCTTGGTTTGGGACGGCATTGCTGGATCGGTGAGGTTGTGTATCGGCCCTGGCAATCTCAAATCTGAGGTGTTGTCAGTACATTCCCCCGTACCGGATGAAACCTACCGCGAGCAATGGCGGCATTTCCTTTCTTGTGTCGAAAATAAATCGTCTCCGCTGGTTAGCGGGCACGACGGCATGGCGGTAGTTGAATTGGTAAAGGCTGCTTGGCGATCTGTGGCGTTGGGAGGCGCGCGGGTGCATTTGAATCAAGCCGTTGGAACGCGCACCGATCATGGATAGTGTCGCCTTTATATTCGCCAGGGGTGGTTCGAAGGGATTGCCGGGAAAGAATGTCAGACACTTGCTTGGTCGACCGTTGATTGCATGGTCGGTCGCACATGCATTGTCTGTCTCAAGGATTCGGCGCCTGGTTGTGTCAACTGATGATCCAGAAATCGCTCGTGTCGCAAGGGAGGCGGGAGCCGAGGTACCTTTTATGCGCCCCGAGGAACTGGCCCGTGACGATAGCCCTGAATGGTTGGCTTGGCGCCATGCCTTGCAATGGCTGAAAGAGGATGAAGGAAGGCTCCCTGATGCTATGGTGTCGATACCTCCCACCTCGCCTCTGCGTCAGCCTATTGATATTGAAAATTGTCTAGATGCTTTTGCCTTTGGAGACGCCAATATGGTAGTGACCGTTACCGAGGCCCATCGCAACCCGTGGTTTAATATGGTGACGATGAATCCTGATGGGATGGCCAGCCTCGTCAATTCCCATGTCCCAGGTACGATTACGCGGCGACAGGATACGCCACCGGTTTACGATTTAACGACCGTGGCTTATGTGGCGCGCCCCGAGTTTGTGTTGTCCCAACATGGCATCTTTGCGGGACGGGTCAGGGCGGTCAAAGTCCCGCAGGAGCGAGCCCTTGACATCGATACTCTGCTCGATTTCCGCATGGCAGAATTCCTATGCCAAGATGGGTGCCGCAATGAAGGAGACCAACTTGGTAACATTGCGTGACCTTATGAATCTGCATGGTCGCAGGATTTTGATCACGGGGGCCGCCGGCTGGCTCGGCCGGACCATGGCGGATACCCTGGCTGAGTTGGGGGCGACAGTGCTGCTCATCGACCGGGATACGAACGCGCTTGCGCAGATTGCCGAAGATTTGCGGTCGCGCTGGAATGTAGATGTGTTCTGTTATGAAACGGATCTCGAGGATCAGGCCCAGCGTGCTAGGTTGATCTCGACGGTATGTGACTCCTGTGAGGGATTGCATGCGCTGATCAACAATGCTGCGTTTGTTGGAACCAGTGGGTTGTCCGGCTGGGCTGAGCCTTTTGCTGGGCAAAGCGTGGAAACTTGGCGACGTGCGCTTGAGGTCAATCTGACTGCCGCCTTCGACCTATGCCAGGGTTTTGCGCCATTGCTGGCGAATGCGAGTGGCTCGATAGTCAATATTGGCTCCATATATGGCGAGTTTGGACCTGATTGGGGCTTGTATGAGGGCACTTCGATGGCCAATCCGGCCGCCTATGCAGTCTCCAAGGGCGGTTTGCTCCAGTTGACGAGATGGTTGGCGACCACCTTGGCGCCCAAGGTTCGAGTCAATGCGATTTCTCCGGGTGGCATCTCCAGGAATCAGCAGCCTTCGTTTGTCGAACGCTATGAAGCACGGACTCCGCTTGGCCGTATGGCAACTGAAGACGATTTTCGCGGGGCAATCGCCTATCTGGCATCGGATATGTCTACCTATGTAACGGGGCAGAATATCCGTGTCGACGGTGGTTGGGGTAGTTGGTAAGAATTTAATGAAAATTGGTAAATTTTGGATATTGA
>JBEDGK010000293.1:0-2505 GCA_041174665.1 Pseudomonadota bacterium | reverse complement strand
CTCCTCAATGTGCCACCTCGGCGGCATGGCTGACCAGAATGAGATACCGCGTCTGGCTGGTCAGCATACCGAGCACATCGCGACGCAGCTGAAAAACTTCAAGGCACGTGAGCGGACCAATGATGCGGGCAGCATGATCCGTCTTGCGCAGACCCTGTCCGAAGAAGACATGACCAACCTCTCGCCTTGGATACATTCACCGTTCTGACTATGCTCCCGTTCGACGCAAAAGCGAGCCCGCCGTGCCGGCTTTTTTTATGCCTGTGACCGAGGCTGTAGTGCTTCTGGTGGCATGGCGTTAAGGATGGCGGCAATCCCCGGGTGCTGGATCTTGCGCTCGTTCGAGAGCGCATAAATCTGCTCCCTGACCTGAGGTATCGGACCCACCGGAACAGCACCTAGCTGCTCCCTGACATCCACAGCCAGCGCAGTCGGTGCCGGAAACAAGCCGCGGCCCTGCTGCCCAAAGGTATTGAGCAGCGCGTTGTCATCGAATTCGCCGAAGATAGTCGGCGTGAGATCATGAGAATTAAGCCATTGATCAATGCGACCCCGAAGAGCGTTGTTTCGGGTAGGCAGCAACAGCGGCGCTCCTTGCAAGCTGGCAGGAAAACCTTCGCGGTATCGGTCTGCGAGCACCGGTAAGCCGAACCAACCGATTTCAAACTCGCCGAGTAAATGACTGAACACCCTGAGCGCCGATCCGGGCGGTACCGGACGATCTGTCAACATCACATCAATCTTATGTACTGACAGCTTGCCCAGCAAGGTGTCGAACTGCTCTTCAAAACAAATCAAGCGCACCGGCTGCGGCAACGTCAGCGCGCTCTCCAGCAGTCTCGAGGCAATCAGTTTAGGCAATGAATCCGAGATACCGACCGTCAGACGCAGCGTCTTGTCCAGATCGGCATCGGCGAGCGCCTCCAGCAATTGCTCTCCCAACAGAAAAATCTGATCGGCATAACGCAGCGCCACTTGGCCCGCTTCAGTCAATACCAATCGCCGCCCCTGTGGCCGGAAAAGTGATTTGCCTACAGACTGCTCGAGTGATGCAATCTGCGCACTGACCGTCTGAACTGCGAGGCCAAGACGCTCGGCCGCTCGCGTGACACTGCCTTCCTTGGCGACGACCCAGAAGTAATGAAGATGGCGAAAATTAAGATCCACGACGTTTGTCCGTATTTTTCGAAGATAAGCTCTTATTAATCATTCGTTTTTCTGTCATTGTGCCCACTTTTTCATCAGTCTGCACTGCTAGAATCCCGGGCAGCCGTCTCTTGACACCAGACCTCAGGCGGCCTGTTGCCATGAGCACCGCCACACAATGCGATCGCCGGCAACTTGGGGGGCCGCAAACAATACAGAGGCACGGCAACGCAGCACCTACGGCACTGGCGAGGGCTTGATAGCGCCTTTAAAATGTCCTAACAAGTCCGCCCCCGTGCAAGCAGGGTTTCATACAGGAGTTTTGCATGCTTGAATTGTTGATGGATCCCCAGGCGTGGGCCGCGTTTGCAACGCTGACCGCGCTTGAATTGATCCTCGGTATCGATAATGTGATTTTCATCTCTATCCTGGTCGAGAAGCTGCCCGTGGAAAAGCGCGAGATAGCTCGCCGGATCGGTCTTTTCGCGGCAATGTTCATGCGTATAGCGCTGCTGATGATGCTTGCGTGGATTGTCGGTCTGACTGCCCCGCTGTTCACACTTTTCGATAATGAGTTCTCCGGTCGCGACATCGTACTGCTGCTGGGCGGCCTTTTCCTGCTCTGGAAGAGCGTCGGCGAGATTCATCAAAGCATGGAGGGTGGCGAAGAGGGAACGGCTACCATCGCAGCGCAAAGCTTCTCCATGATCATCGTGCAAATCATGCTGATCGATATCGTATTCTCGCTTGACTCCATCATTACGGCTGTCGGTATGGTTGAGCAGGTGCCCGTGATGGTTGCTGCCGTGGTGGCATCTGTTGCACTGATGATGCTTTTTGCAGGCGCCATTGGGCGCTTTGTCGCCGCACACCCTACGATCAAGATGCTGGCGCTCGCCTTTCTGACTGTGATCGGTGTGGTGCTGATTGCTGAGGGCTTTGGTCATCATGTGCCGAAAGGTTATATCTACACTGCGATGGCTTTTTCCGTCGGTGTTGAGATGCTCAATCTACGCATGCGCAAGCGCGCCTCCCGACCCGTTGATCTGATCGCATCGGTCGCCGCCGGTGAAGAAAAGGGCAAACACTGAACGAGAACGCACTTTGGCTCGGCACAGATCCGCCTGACGGCATCTTAATAAGTCAGACCAGCTTTGCCCGTGAAAGCTCTGATTTGAGGTAGGCGTAGTACACGGGCGCGGCAATCACGCCAGAGATGCCAAACAAGGCCTCCATTACCAGCATGGCTGCCAGGATTTCCCATGCGCGCGCATTGATCTGTGCACCGACAATGCGAGCATTCAGAAAATATTCCAGCTTGTGTATCGTCACCAGGAACACCAGGGCGAGCAGCGCGGT
>JBEDGK010000292.1:0-2523 GCA_041174665.1 Pseudomonadota bacterium | reverse complement strand
CCGTCAGGCTGCCCAGACCGAGATTGGCCGCGCTGCCATCCGTACCGATGGAGATGTTACGGCCATCGATTGCACGCAGTTCAATACCATCGCCCCAGGCGCTGGCAGTCACACCGGTACGGTCAGAGACCGCGTTGTAGGCGTCGATCATGCCGTTACGGGTCTCGCCCGCAGCAGCGGATATCGTCACGCCGTTCAGGAAGACCTGTTGCGTCGCGGTGTTTGAAGTGAAGCTCATGCCGCGCAGCACGTTCGGCGCTGCCTTGGCGCTCACACCTGTCAGCTCAGTCTTGCGGTTGATCGCTGCAGCGATCGAGATCGCGCTGGTCAGGCGTGACGACGAGGTGGCCGTCGTGTCCGATGAGGCATCGTCGGTCAGCAGAGCTGGGCCGATCGCTACGCCATTAATGATCATGCTGTTGCCCTGCAAGGTACCAACGTTGGTATCTGTCGGTGCGGTGCCACCAGCCAGTGTTGAACGCTTGTACGAGGTCATCAGTGCCGTATCAGCGGCGTAGGAGCCGTTACGCAGACCGCTGTAAGCCTCGGCCGTGGTCGTGCCGGTTTTGAAGCTGACATTGATGTCGCGACCATCAAGCGTGAACAGGTCGTAGGAGCCAACGTAGACATTATTCTCAGTGGCACCCACGGCAGCGGCACGCACGCCGGTGCTGGTATTGGTCAGATCGCCCGTGAATATCAGATCGATGTTACGGCCATCATCCGCGACCAGAGTCACGCCCAGATCATCGCTCTCGGTGTTGATAGCGCGCACACCGGTCTGCTCGGATTTGTTGTTGATCGCATTGACCACAGTTTGACGGCTCAGCGAGGTACTGGCCGAGCTGGTCGAGAAAGCATCGGTTGCAACGCCATTGATCACGATGGTGCCGGAGGTGGCGCTGGCCGCCATACTGCCTTGACCACTGACCACGTTCGGACCGGCCTTTGCATAGACACCGCTCTGCGCAGACACCTTGTTGATGGCAGCTGCCTTGGCAATAGCAGAAGCATTCGCGTTGGCGTTCGAGGCCTTGTCGTCAACCGCCAGCGATGCGCCGACCGACACGCCATTCAAGAACAGGTCGCTGTCGCCGATGGCTTCGAAATTAGCGCCAGAAACATACTGACCGCCTGCCGATGCCAGGGTGGCGCGAGTACCAACGCCGATATCCTTGGTACGAGCCGAGGCAAAATCCAGCTTGATCGTGTCGCCGGCGTTCGTGCCAGTCTGGATCACGACATTCTGTGCCGAACCGTCCAGCAGCTTGATGTTGTTGAAGTTGGTCTTGACAGCGGTATCTTCGATCTGAGCTTTCAGCTGCGAAACTTCGAGCTGCATCGAGGCACGGTCAGAGTCGTTCATCGTGCCGGTCGACGCCTGCACGGACAGTTCGCGCATACGCTGCAGGATGTCGCTGATGTTTCTGTAGGCGCCTTCCGCGGTCTGGGTCATCGAGATCGCGTCATTGGTATTCTGGATCGCCTTGGCCATGCCACGGATCTGCGAGGTCATGCGGTTCGAGATCGCCAGACCAGCCGCGTCGTCTTTCGCGGAATTGATGCGGGAGCCAGTCGACAAACGCTCCATGGCGGTACTCAGCTTGAGATCGCTCGAACGCATCGATTCCTGAGCAACCAGTGCTTTGAGATTGGTATTAATAACTGACATGGTTTTCTCCTAATGTAGATTTACCTGAATCACTCAAGAATCGAATCTTTTCTTGACGTTTGATGAATCGGTACTGTGTTAAAAAGCTTTAGCCCGCCAATCAGGCCCGAGCATTGAAAAAAAGACCTTTCAGCTTGTCCAAGCTGTGAGCCACCTTGATCACGACTTCATTCGGTATCTGACGAATGACTTCGCCGGTATCCTGCTTCTTCACCACGATCACGGGCCGACCGAGTACCTCGTCCATTGCGAAGGCAAGGTTTCTGCCGCCGTCGCGCATGGAGTCATTCAGCTGCCGGATGGCCTGGTCCAGGCTCTGCTTCATCTTTTCTGGATCGACGCTGATCTCTGCTTTCGGCACGGCGAGCGCGGTATTGCCACTCTGCGGCCCAGAGGCCGCAGAGGGTGTTCGCGCGATAGCCGGCCTGACTGCAAGCGTTTGCGTCGATCTCGATTGAATTTCCATATTGACCACCTTTCCGGACTCCGGCGAACCTGCTCATGCGATCAGGCGACGGAATCTCAAAATAGACTTCTACGCTTGGGGTATCGACGTCAGCCGGTGGAGCTTGAGAGAAAAAGCGGAAAATTTTTGCCGTCTTGTGTAAATACCGTAAATGAGGCACTGGACAATCACCCGACCATTACGGTTTCGGGCGCGTTGTTCTCAAGGTATCAAACGAAAAAAAACCGGCGAGCAGCCGGTTGTTTCAGGGTGGATGACGCTTACTTGTTGGTGTACGCGGCCATCATCCCCTCGAAGGTAGACTTCAGGCTGGTCTTCTGTGAATTGATGCTGCCTACCAGGCTGTCCATGGCCGAGAATTGCTTTGTGTAGCGCTGGAGTAGAT
>JBEDGK010000291.1:0-2972 GCA_041174665.1 Pseudomonadota bacterium | reverse complement strand
GGGCTGACCTGCGTGCTGTCGGTCAAGGTGCCGGAGCCAAAGTTCAGCTCGCAGACCAAGGACAAGCTGGTGTCTTCCGAAGTTCGCGGGCCTGTCGAGGAGGTTGTCGCAAAGACGCTCACGGATTTCCTGATGGAGAAGCCGAATGACGCCAAGATCATTTGCGGAAAGATCGTCGAAGCCGCGCGCGCTCGCGAAGCGGCGCGCAAGGCGCGCGAGCTGACCCGTCGCAAAGGCGTGATGGATGGTCTGGGCCTGTCCGCCAAACTGGCGGACTGTCAGGAGAAAGACCCTGCGCTGTGCGAGCTCTACATTGTCGAGGGTGATTCTGCAGGCGGCTCGGCCAAGCAGGGACGTGACCGCAAGTTTCAGGCAATCCTGCCGCTGCGCGGCAAGGTGCTGAACGTTGAAAAAGCGCGCTTTGAGAAAATGCTGTCTTCTGAGCAGATCACCACGCTGATTGCCACGCTGGGCACCTCGATAGGCGCAGATGAATTCAACATCGACAAGCTGCGCTATCACCGCATTATCATCATGACGGATGCGGATGTCGATGGTGCGCATATCCGTACGCTGCTGCTGACACTGCTGTATCGCCAGATGCCGCAACTGGTCGAGCGCGGCCATGTGTACATCGCCCAACCACCGCTCTACAAAGTAAAGCATGGCAAGGATGAGCGCTATCTGAAAGACGATCTCGAAGAAGCGAGCTACATGATGCAGATCGCGCTCAATGATGCATCGCTGGTGCCGGCTGAGGATGCGACACCGATCACTGGTGATGCACTCTCCGAACTGGTACGCAAATACAACACGGCCAATGCGATCATCATGCGCCTGTCGCGCGCAATGGATGATGCGGCGCTATCAGCGATCATGAATGGCGTGACGCTCGACCTGTCCAGCGCCGAGGCGGCCGAGGCGTCGGCGCGATCGCTTGCGGCCACGATCAATGATCCGAGTGTAAAGGTCTCGGTGAGCAGCGATGATCTGTCTGCCAAGCATATGCTGCGCGTCGAGCGTCGCTATCATGGCAATCTGAAGCTCAGCGTGATCGATGCAGAATTCCTCCGTGGAGCAGACTATGGTGTGTTGGCTGAGGCTGCTGCGACCTTCAAGGGACTGATCGCACCGGGTGCGCTAGTACGCCGAGGCACAGGTGAAAAAGTGCGTGAATCTGCGGTCAATGATTTTCGTCAGGCGATGGCCTGGTTGCGCGACGAGGCCGAGCGTGGCGTCACCAAGCAACGTTACAAGGGTCTGGGCGAGATGAATCCTGAGCAGCTGTGGGAAACAACGATGGATCCTACGGTCCGCCGTCTGCTCAAAGTGCAGATCGAGGACGCGATTGCCGCTGATCAGATTTTCACCACCCTGATGGGCGACGATGTCGAGCCGCGTCGCGCATTCATTGAAATGAATGCACTGGCAGCGGGCAATATCGACGTCTGACGCTCTGCTGTCCCGGCCGACCGGTGTGTGCTGGTCGGCCTTCTTACCCTTTCCCCCACTTCCTCCCTCATCCAACCAAAGACAGCTTCGCAAGCACGACAGGCCGGTACCTGACCTCACTTTTTACTAAAACGCACAAGTGAATCGACAAAACCATAGTTTTTTGTGCGTTCACTACTAAATATACTAGAGGTTTATTCATTTCGCGCCCAACCATGGCCATTCAGGCAATCATTTTCGATGCGTACGGGACGCTTTTCGATGTCTATTCGATAAGCGCGCTCGCCGAGCGACTGTTCCCCGGGGACGGCAAGGCGTTGGCCGAACTCTGGCGCGACAAGCAGATCGAATACACACGGCTGCGCACACTGTCGAACACCTACAAACCATTCTGGGAAATCACGCAAGACGCGCTCATTTTCAGTTGCCGCAAGCTCGGGCTTGATCTCACGCTGGACGCGCAAAGCCAGATCATGGGGCAATACGCCGAGCTGAAAGCTTTCCCGGAAAGCCTCGCGGCGCTGCAGACACTGCGTGGACAGGGAAAAAAACTGGCCATCCTCTCCAACGGTAATCCGGAGATGCTTGACGCCGTGGTGCACGCAGCGGGCATGCAAACCTTGCTGAATGCGGTGCTGTCGGTCCACGCCGTCAAAAAATTCAAAACGGCTCCAGAGGCTTATGAGCTTGGACCCGACACGTTCGGAATGCAGGCCAAGGACATGTTATTCGTCTCCAGCAACGCCTGGGATGTGTGTGGCGCCGCGTGGTTTGGCTACCAGACCTTTTGGGTAAACCGCGCAAATGCGCCGATGGAAGAGCTCGGCGTCATACCTAGTGGCCGCGGAAGCACCCTCAACGATTTATTGGACTTTGTAGAAACAGGCCAGCAGCAAGTGCCGACGCCTGATGGATTTATTCAACCTCGCTGAAAGACTTTATTGATGACTACTCGTACCAATTGCCACGGACTTCAGGTCGATATTGCACTGCACCGTTTCATCGAAGCTCAGGCATTGCCCGGCACCGGGATCAGCAGCGAGAGTTTCTGGGCAGGCTTTTCACAGATAGTCCATGATCTCGCACCGAAGAATGCAGCGCTGCTCGCCGAGCGCGTTCGCCTCCAAGCCGAGCTGGATAGCTGGCATCGTGCGCATCCCGGCCCAATCACTGATGTGACCACCTATCGCGAGTTTCTCGAATCCATCGGATACCTTCAGCCTGTGCCTGCCGAGGTCAAGGTAACCACCGAGAATGTCGATGCAGAGCTGGCGACGACGGCCGGCCCACAGCTTGTGGTGCCTGTTCTGAATGCGCGTTACGCACTCAATGCCGCGAATGCCCGTTGGGGCTCACTATATGACGCACTGTATGGCACCGATGTGATTTCAGAGGCCGATGGTGCTTCTCGCGCGGGAGCTTACAACCCGGTGCGCGGAGCCAAGGTGATTGTTTTCGCGCGTAATTTCCTTGATCAGTCAGTGCCCCTGGCCAAAGGATCACATGCTGATGCCAAGGCG
>JBEDGK010000290.1:0-12525 GCA_041174665.1 Pseudomonadota bacterium | reverse complement strand
GCATGAACACGCGCGGCACATTGTGACCGAGTGCCTCGACGGTCTCAGGGTGCGTCAATGCCGCCTGGATGACCAAGCCGATGCGGGTGCGGGTCAGCAGCAGCCAGATCGCAACCACCATCAGCAGCGCCACTAGCATCATGAATCCCCGATAAGCGGGAAATGCCATCGTGAAAAGGGAGAACAGCGGTCCGTCCAGCTCGGAAGGTATTTTGTAGGGTACCGGCGCGCGCCCCCAGACCAGCTGCACCAGCTCAGCAACCACATAAGAAAGACCAAAAGTGAACAGCAATTCGGAGACATGCCCATGCTGGTGCACGGCACGTAGCCCGAAACGCTCGACCAGCGCGCCGGTCAGCCCGGTCAATACGGGTGCGATGACCAGTGCTGGCCAGAATCCGAATTGCTGGCTGATCGCGTAACCAAAATAAGCGCCCAGCATATAAAAACTCGCATGCGCAAAATTCAGAACGCCCATCATGCTGAAAATCAGCGTGAGACCGGACGACAGCATGAAGAGCAGCAGTCCATAGCTCAGGCCGTTCAGTAATGAAATGAGTGTGAATTCCAATTCCCGAATTCCTAGCGCGAGATGCTGTTGGCGATGTCAGTGATTGTCGGCGATTGTCAGTGAATATCAGGCAGTCGGTAGCTTGTAATCCCGATAGGCCTCCCGGATTTTATTTTTCAGTATCTTTCCGGTGGCGCCGAGCGGCAAACTATCGGTAAACACTACATCATCCGGCGTCCACCATTTTGCTATTTTTCCCTCGTAAAAACTGAGCAGCTCGTCTTTGCTGACTTCCATGCCAGGTTTCTTCACCACGACCAGCAACGGACGTTCGTCCCATTTAGGGTGTACGACCCCGATACAGGCTGCCTGAAGCACAGCGGGGTGTGCAACGGCGATATTCTCGAGGTCGATACTGCCTATCCATTCGCCGCCGGATTTGATCACGTCCTTGCTACGATCGGTGATCTGCATGTAGCCTTCCTCGTCGATTACGGCCACGTCGCCGGTCGGGAACCAGCCATCCTGCAGCGCCTGCCCCCCTTCATTTTTGAAATAGCCTTCAATGACCCAGGGGCCTCTCACCAGCAGGTTGCCGTAGGTCTTGCCATCCCAGGGCAGTTCCTTGCCATCGTCATCGACAATCTTCATATCAACGCCGAAAATTGCACGTCCCTGCTTTTCAAGACGCGCTTGCTTCTCATCCTCAGACAGGTGGACGTGTTTACCCGTCAGCGTACAGCTTGTACCAAGTGGCGACATTTCAGTCATCCCCCATGCATGGACTACCTCTACACCGTACTGATTGCGCAGTGTCTTCATCATGGCGGGCGGACAGGCAGAGCCGCCGATCACAGTGCGTTTAAAGGTGGAGAATTTCAGGTTGTTCTGGGCGGTATAGGTCAGGAGCCCCAGCCAGACCGTTGGCACGCCGGCCGAAAAAGTCACGCCCTCCTGCTCGAACAATTCATAGATCGACTTGCCATCCAATGCCGGTCCGGGGAACACCATCTTGGCGCCGGTGAGCATCACCGAATACGGCAAGCCCCATGCATTGACATGGAACATCGGTACGACAGGCAGCACCACATCGCGCGCTGACACATTCAACGCATCTGGCAGCGCCGATGCGTACGAGTGCAGCATGGTCGAGCGGTGCGAGTACAGCGCCCCTTTGGGATTGCCGGTCGTGCCCGAGGTGTAGCACAGACTGGACGCTGAATTTTCATCAAATAGCGGCCATTCATACTCATCGCTGCTCGCAGCGACCAGCTCTTCATAGCAGAGAAGATTCGGCACCTTCGAGTCGACCGGCATGCGATCGCGGTCACACATCATGACATAGGCCTTGATGGTCTTGGCCAGCGGCGCGATGGTCTCGATCACCGGAAGGAAACTCATGTCGAAAAAGAGATACTGGTCCTCGGCATGGTTGGCGATGTACGCTATCTGTTCCGGATGCAGTCGCGGGTTCAGCGTGTGCAGCACGGCGCCCGATCCGGAGACTGCGTAATACGCCTCCAGATGGCGATAGCCATTCCACGCGAGGGTAGCGACCCGGTCGCCCATTCGCACGCCCAACTTGTTCAGCGCATTGGCCAGCTGTCGGGCGCGACGGTGACAGTCACGGTAGGTGTACCGATGGATATCTCCCTCAACCCGTCGCGACACGACCTCGGTCTCGCCGTAATATCGATCCGCATGTTTGATCAGGCTTGAAATGAGCAACGGCTGGCTCATCATCCGGCCCATCAAAGGGCTCTGGGCGTACTGCGTCATGATGTCTCCTGTCTCGTTTCTTTTTTAAGAGCAATTTTTGACGGGCGATTTTTGTGCGGGACTTATCCTTTAGTCAACGAATTTTCATCTTGCGCTGCAGCAATTTCTGGCAATAATCTTCTGTGCTGTCCGTTCAGCTGCCCGTTCGGTGAGCTGCGCGCTTCTCTGTCAAAATAAGGGTTCGTCTCCGCCCGCGTCGCCGACATGGACGACTTGATTCTCTCGAGCATCGTAACAGAAGCCTTTCGATGAATTCCCCTGAATTGCCTTTTACTGCGCGGCAGCGCCTGAGCGAACTCGTGTTGGGGAATACCTTCGCTGGTCTGCCGCCCTCGTTCTACACCCTGCTCAACCCCACGCCGCTACCCTCGCCCTACCTAGTCTGCGGTAGCGAAGCGGCCGCTGCGCTGATTGGCCTCGACCCCGATGAGTTCAGCAGTGAAGATTTTCTGCAGGTGTTTTCCGGTAATGCCGTTCATGCGCATTCAAAGCCACTCGCTGCTGTTTATTCCGGCCACCAGTTTGGCGTGTGGGCGGGCCAATTGGGTGATGGCCGCGCGATTCTGCTCGGCGAGGCAAAAGCACCTACAGAGCCTGGCGGCTCGCTGGAGTTACAACTCAAAGGGTCTGGCAAAACACCTTACTCGCGCATGGGCGACGGCCGGGCCGTGCTGCGCTCCTCGATACGCGAATTCCTCTGTTCGGAGGCGATGGCAGGGCTGGGTATTCCAAGCTCCCGCGCGCTGTGCGTGATCGGTTCGGACAGCCGCGTCATGCGCGAAATGCCGGAGAGCACTGCTGTGGTCACTCGCATGGCTCAGAGTTTCGTCCGCTTCGGCTCTTTCGAGCATTGGTTTTATCACCAACATCCGGAGCTGCTGAAAACACTGGCCGATTACGTGCTGGCGCAAAGTTATCCTGAGCTGCGCGATGAGCCGCATCCCTACCGAGCGCTGTTGCGCGAAGTGACGCGCCGCACCGCTGAGCTGGTCGCGCAGTGGCAGGCCGTGGGCTTCATGCATGGCGTGCTGAATACCGACAACATGTCGATACTTGGCATCACGCTGGACTACGGTCCCTTTGGCTTCATGGAAGCCTATGATCCGGCACACATTTGCAATCATACCGATCAGCAAGGCCGCTATTCGTATCGCATGCAGCCACGTATTGGCGAGTGGAATTGCTACGCACTCGGTCAGGCGATGGTGTCGCTCATCGGCGATGTCGATGAGGCGCATCAGGCGCTTTCCATTTATAAGCCCGCTTTCGATGCGCGCATGGCGGCACTTTGGCAGGCCAAACTTGGCCTACGCGGCATCATGGAGGGCGACGAGGCACTCGTTGAGCGCTTGCTGGAGATCCTCTCCGCCAATCGGGTCGATTTTCCGCTTTTCTTCCGGCGCTTGTCCGATCTCAAGCTCAACGATCCCGGCGCAGATACCCCTCTACGTGATCTGTTCATGGATCGTCCCGCATTTGATGCATGGTCAGTAGAATACCGGCTGAGGTTGAGACAGGAGCAGAGCAACGATACCGCGCGCAAGCTGAGCATGGACCGGGCGAATCCCAAATATGTGCTGCGCAACTACCTGGCTCAGACGGCGATAGAAAAAGCTCAGCAAAAAGATTTTTCCGAAGTACAGCGGCTGCTAAAGATATTGCAGCACCCGTATGACGAACAGCCAGAGCACGACGATTACGCGACACTACCGCCCGGGTGGGCTGCGAATATCGAGGTCAGCTGCTCATCCTGAGGACAAACGATGAAGACCAAAATTACGCGCAGCGATGAAGAATGGAAGGCCATGCTAGACCCGATGGAATATCAGGTCACCCGGCACGCAGCCACCGAACGCGCATTCACAGGTCGCTACTGGGACCATCACGAGCAGGGGATTTACGCCTGCGTCTGCTGCGGCACGGCCTTGTTTGAATCTGACGCCAAATTCGACTCAGGTTGCGGCTGGCCAAGCTATTTTCGCGCGCTTGATCCGGCAAACGTGATTGAACGTACCGATCGCAGCCACGGCATGATACGCACTGAGATCTTGTGTGCGGTTTGCGATGCGCACCTCGGCCATGTATTTCCCGATGGCCCGCCCCCCACCGGCCTGCGCTACTGCATCAATTCCGCTGCGCTGCGCTTCAGTGCCGATCACTCTGCATAAACAGCGATGAAACTTCTGTTCGACCTGTTCCCGGTGATTCTGTTTTTCCTTGTCTTCCGGCTCGCCGGCTCGAATCCCGAGGCGGCTCAGGCATTTGGAAGCCACTATCTTTCGGCCCTGGTATCGGGCGGCGAGGTCACGCTGACTCAAGCGCCCATACTCTTGGCGACCGCAGTCGCCATACTCGCCACCATGGGGCAGATCGGCTGGCTACTGGCCAGGCGTAAGCCGGTCGACAACATGCTCTGGGTGTCGCTGGTGATCATTGTGCTCTTCGGCGGCGCAACGATTTACTTTCATGATGAGCAGTTCATCAAACTCAAGCCGACCGTGCTGTACTGGTGCTTTGCGCTGGTACTGCTCGGCAGTCCGCTGCTACTGAAAAAAAATCTGATGAAAGCCATGATGGGCAAGCAACTCAGCCTGCCTGATAACGTCTGGTCTCGGCTCAATCTCGCCTGGGGATTGTTTTTCTCGCTGATGGGCGCGCTGAATCTGTACATCGCATTTAGTTTCCCACTGGACTTCTGGGTCAATTTCAAGCTGTTTGGATTTCTTGGATTGATGATCGTGTTCGTCGTCCTGCAGAGCATTTACCTGTCGCGCCATCTGAAGGAAGCCGAATGAATCGCGTGGAACGTATACATCAGTTGCTGACGCTCGAGCTCTCGCCCGTGTCACTGAACATCGACGACGAGTCCGCGCTGCATTCCGGGCATGCCGGTGCGGCTTCGGGCGGCGGACATTATCGGATTCGCATGATTTCAGAGCGCTTTGATGGGCTGGGCAAACTTGGTCGCCATCGGCTAGTGTATGATTGCCTGCGCGAGATGATGCAAAAAGATATACACGCTCTCGCAATGACCTTGCTGACGCCGGCCGAGGCCGCTGCATCGGAAGCTTGAACACCGATCGGCAGCTGACTATGGCGCCGGCCGTTTTTTATCAACGACCCCCTAAATCTACAAATATGATGAACCTGAAAACCGCTCGCCTGCTCGTGCTGCTGATGGCATCGGCCGGCTTGCCCGTGCTGGCGCAGAATGTCGCCGTGGTCAATGGCAAGGCAATCCCGACTTCGCGCGTCGATGTGATGGTCAAGCAGATGGTGCAGCAAGGCCAGCAAGACACGCCCGAAATGCGCTCGATGATCAAAGACGAACTAATCAACCGCGAAGTGCTCGCGCAGGAAGCCGACAAGCAAGGCATCTCCGGCCGTGCCGACATCAAGAATCAGATCGAAATGGCGCGCCAATCCATCGTGATCCGTGCGATGGTTTCCGAGTACCTGACCAAGCACCCGGTCAAGGAAGAAGACATGAAAGCCGAGTACGAGAAAGTAAAAGCCTCGAACAACGGCAAGGAATATCACGCACGCCATATCTTGGTCGAAAAGGAAGACGAAGCCAATGCCATCATCAGCAAGCTGAAAGGCGGCGCCAAGTTTGAGGAACTAGCCAAGTCTTCCAAAGATCCCGGCTCAGCCGAGCAAGGCGGCGATTTGGGTTGGGCACCGCCCGACGCCTTCGTGAAGCCTTTCTCCGAGGCCATGACTGCACTCAAGACGGGGGAATACACGCAGAACCCAGTCAAGTCGCAGTTCGGTTATCACGTGATCCGGCTGGACGAGACTCGCGATGCGCAATTCCCTCCGTTTGAGGAGGTCAAAGGTCAGATTGGCGAATCGCTCCAGCAGCGCAAGCTGCAAGCTTTTCAGCAAGACCTGAAGAAGAAGGCGAAGATTCAGTAAACCGGTTTGCTGAGTTCAACGACGCAAAAAACGCTCCCCAGGGAGCGTTTTTTTTATGACGGTACTTTCGATGCGGCGCTTCAGCCCACCCATTTGCGCGCATTGCGGAACATGCGCATCCATGGCGCGTCCTCGCCCCATCCATCCGGATGCCATGAGTGCTGCACCGTACGGAACACCCGCTCGGCATGCGGCATCATCACCGTGAAGCGGCCATCCGCCGTGGTGACTGCCGTAATGCCCGACGGCGATCCGTTAGGATTGAAAGGATAACGTTCAGTCGGCTGACCGAAGTTGTCCACGAAGCGCAAGGCTACCTGCACTTTCGTCGGATCACCCGTATGCGCAAAATTCGCAAACCCTTCACCATGTGCCACCGCAATCGGCGTACACGTGCCCGCCATGCCAGTAAAGAAAATCGAGGGTGACTCCGGTATCTCGACCATCGCGAAGCGCGCCTCGAACTGCTCGGACTGATTACGTGTGAACTTTGGCCAGTGCTCGGCACCGGGGATGATGGATTTCAGGCTGCTCATCATCTGGCAGCCATTGCAGATGCCTAGTGCGAACGTATCCTTGCGCTGGAAGAAGCGGGAGAACTGCGCCGACAAGGTCGGATTGAACAGTATGGTCTTGGACCAGCCCTCGCCGGCACCCAGCACATCACCGTACGAGAAACCGCCAACTGCGATCAAACCGGTGAAGTCCATCAGCGATGCACGCCCGGCGATCAGATCGCTCATGTGCACATCAATCGCATCAAAGCCCGACTGATGCATCACATACGCGGTCTCGACATGCGAATTCACGCCCTGTTCGCGCAAGATCGCCACCCGGGGACGCGCACCGCTTGCAATAAACGGTGCCGCCACATTCTCCGACGGATCGAAGCGAATAACAGGCTGCATGCCGGGATCTGATTCATCCAGCCAGCGGTCATAGTCAGCATCTGCGCAAGAAGGATTGTCACGCAGGCGCGCCAGACGCCAGCTCGTCTCGCTCCACAGGCGATGCAATACCGAGCGCTTCTGGCTATAAATGATCTTCGCGTCGCGGGTGAATTCGATCACATCGCGATCGTTAGGTTTGCCAATGATGTGACTGCAGGCACCCAGCCCAAACTCTCGCAGCACATTCATTACCTCTGATTTTTCAGCGGCATGTACTTGCAGCACCGCGCCGAGTTCTTCATTGAACAGCGCACGCAGCGTCAGGTCGTTTCGGCGCTCATCGACTTGGCTTGACCAGTTCTTGGAATCGCCCCAGTCGGTCGCATGCTCGCCCTCGGTTACAAGAATGTCGAGATTGACCGAAAGGCCCGTGTGACCAGCAAAAGCCATCTCGCACAGCGTTGTGTACAGACCGCCATCGGAGCGGTCGTGGTAAGCCAGGAGCTTGCTCTCACGATTGAGTCGCTGTACCGCATCGAAGAAGGCTTTCAGATCACTTGCCTCATCAAGATCGGGCACTTGATTGCCGAGCTGCTGTATCACCTGCGCCAGCGCCGAAGCACCGAGGCGATTTTTACCGCGCCCGAGATCGATCAGAATCAGCGATGTCTCTCCCAAATCGGTACGCAGCTGCGGCGTCAGCGAGCGCCGAACATCCGACACCGGCGCAAAGGATGACACGATCAGTGACACTGGAGAGATCACCGCCTTGTCACCTTCGTCATCGCGCCAGGTGGTACGCATCGACAAGGAATCTTTGCCGACCGGGATGCTGATACCCAAGGCCGGACACAGTTCCATACCGACCGCCTTCACGGTATCGAACAGCGCCGCATCCTGCCCGGGCTGGCCGCAGGCTGCCATCCAGTTCGCCGAAAGCTTGATGTCCGATAGCTGATTAATCGCTGCAGCGGCGATATTCGTGATTGCCTCACCGACGGCCATGCGTCCCGAGGCCGGCGCATTCACCACTGCCAGCGGCGTGCGCTCGCCCATCGCCATCGCTTCGCCGAGATAGCCGACGTGGCTCATCGTCGTCACCGCGCAATCCGCCACAGGAACCTGCCAGGGGCCGACCATCTGATCACGGACCGTGTGTGCACCAACCGTGCGATCGCCTATCGTGATCAGGAAAGATTTGTCCGCAACGGTAGGCAGCTTCAGCACGCGCTCGGCGGCCTCTTCCAGCGAGATCCCGGTCAAGTCGAGGGATATCGAAGTCTGTTGCATACGCTTGACGTCTCGATGCATCTTCGGCGGCTTGCCCAGCAAGACATCCATTGGCATGTCGACCGGATAATTGTCATGCTCAGGATCGATCACGCGCAGCTGCCGCTCTTCGGTTGCAATACCCACGACCGCAAACGGACAGCGCTCGCGCTCGCACAGCGAACTGAACAGCGGCAGGCTGGACGGCGCAATGGCCATCACATACCGCTCCTGCGATTCATTGCTCCAGATTTCTTTTGGTGCCAGTCCGCTCTCTTCAAGATGCACCTTGCGCAGATCAAACACGGCGCCCCGTCCGGCATCATTGGTCAGCTCAGGGAACGCATTCGACAGACCGCCCGCACCCACATCATGAATAGAGAGCACCGGGTTGTTTGCACCCATCGCCCAGCAGGCATTGATCACTTCCTGCGCGCGGCGCTGCATCTCGGGATTGCCGCGCTGTACAGAATCAAAATCCAGGTCCGCCGTGTTCGCTCCAGTCGCCATTGACGAAGCAGCACCGCCACCCATACCAATGCGCATGCCGGGGCCGCCGAGCTGGATCAACAAGCTGCCGACCGGCAGCGCTTCTTTTTGGGTATGCAGGCCAGAGATATTGCCCAAACCCCCGGCAATCATGATGGGCTTGTGATAACCGTAAACCGTACCGCCGACATTCTGCTCGTAGCTGCGGAAATAACCGGTCAGGTTCGGTCGGCCGAATTCGTTGTTGAATGCTGCGCCACCAATCGGGCCATCGATCATGATTTGCAGCGGCGACGCAATGCGTTCTGGCTTGCCGGTGATGCCGGACATGCCAGTTTCTTTGCGCTGCAAAGGCGGGGCATTGACATCGCGAGCGTTCTCCCACTGGCGCACAGCATGTGGGATCATCAGGTTGGATACTGTGAAGCCGGTCAATCCCGCCTTGGGCTTGGCGCCACGGCCGGTCGCGCCTTCATCGCGAATCTCGCCGCCGGCACCGGTCGATGCGCCGGGAAACGGCGAAATCGCCGTCGGATGGTTGTGCGTCTCGACCTTCATCAGGATGTGTGTCGGCTCGTCGCTGCTCTGGTACTGCCAGCCCTGATCGGCGCGCGCATAAAACCGCGTGACGTTTGCTCCCTCGATCACGGATGCATTATCAGCGTAGGCAACGATGGTGCCTCTGGGGTTGAGCTGATGCGTGTTGCGGATCATCGCAAATAGCGAGCGATCCTGCCGCTGCCCGTCGATGGTCCAGTCGGCATTGAAGATCTTGTGCCGACAGTGCTCACTGTTCGCCTGCGCGAACATCATCAATTCCACGTCAGTCGGGTTGCGTTCCGCACGGTTGAATGCATCGAACAGATAATCGATTTCATCATCTGACAAGGCGAGGCCAAGCTCGGCATTCGCGTTTTCCAGCGCCTGCCTACCGCCTTTGATCATGTCGATATAGGCCAAAGACTGCGGCTCCAGTTCGCGGAACAGTCCGGCGGCATCAGAGGTGTCTCGCACCACGGTTTCGGTCATACGGTCGTGCAGCAGCGCGATGATCTCGGCGAGCTCGCTTGCGGCAAGCGTTTTTTTTCCGAGCAAGCCGGACTTCAGCTGAACGAAGTAGCGAATACCGCGTTCGATTCGGTGTACATGGCGCATGCCGCAGTTGTGCGCGATATCGGTGGCCTTGCTCGCCCAGGACGAGATGGTGCCGATACGCGGTATGACGATGAACGGTTCACCGGACTCTTCTCCGCTAAAGGGTTCGCCATAGGTGAGCATGGCAGAAAGCTGCTGTTTTTCTTCCTCGCTCAGTCCGGAGGGCGCATCAATGAAGTGACAGAAGCGCCCGGAGATTCCAGTAATCCCCGGATTGATGTCTTTCAGTTGTGATAATAAACGCTGTAAACGGAAGCCTGACAGGGCGCTGGAGCCCGGAAGAGTGAGCATGGCGAAGAAGCGGTTGGCGAGACGGGTTTTCCGGCGAAAAGTACGGCGCGGCCCCGTGTTCTCGGGTTGAATCGGCAAGCAACATTATACCGCGCACACCTTCTTTGCCCGTTAGCTGGATCACAGACCGGCGACCTTGGGCCCGAGGACCCAAGGCTCATGCTATCGTTGTTCTGGATAACAAAAAGTACGGTGCTTCAACCCCATCCTTCGATGCCGATCACTTCGCTTAACACCCAAAACCGCCGCGAGTTGATGCAGGCCAGCCTGGCCATCGCGCGTGAATCTTCGTCGGTCTACACTCAGCTGTATGTCGACGCGGCGCTGGCGGCTGCCGCGCACGCGGATGTGCTGCGGGTGACGGGTCAGCACCGCTCTCCACTGGCCGGATTGTCGGTATCGGTGAAAGATTTGTTCGATGTGGCGGGTGAAACCACGCTGGCCGGATCGATCGCATTGTGCGATGCGCCTCCCGCAGCATCGGATGCGGTCGTTGTCGCGCGCCTGCGCGCGGCGGGTTCGGCAATCATCGGCAAGACCAACATGACCGAATTCGCTTACTCGGGCGTGGGCATCAACCCGCATCACGGCACACCTGCTAACCCGGCAGATCCAACGCGTATCCCTGGCGGTTCGTCATCTGGCGCTGCGGTGTCGGTCGCCATTGGCAGCTGTGTGGCCGCGATCGGGTCGGATACCGGAGGCTCCGTGAGGATACCGGCCGCCTTATGCGGGCTGGTGGGTTTCAAGCCCACTATGCGCCGCGTGCCCGTGCGGGGCGCGCTGCCGCTGGCGCCCTCGCTCGACTCCGTAGGGCCAATTGCAGTGACCGTCGATGATTGTGTGCTGATCGATCGCGTGATCGCCGATGATCCACTCGATTTGCCCGCGGTGGAACTTGCCCAACTGAAGCTGGCTATCCCGGAAGATGTAGTGCTCGATGGAGTGGATAGTCAGGTGGCGAAGGCATTCACGGCGACCGTGTCGCGCCTGTCTGCTGCCGGTGCTCAGATCGTTGAAGTACCCATGCGGATGCTGGCTGAAGCAAAAGATCTTTATCTGATCTCACCCTACGAGGCCTACCCTTTTCACGAATCGCTGCTGTCCCAGCGCAAGCATGAATATGATCCTCGCGTTGTCTCGAGAATCTTGCTCGGTGCCGATGCGACGGACGAGGACCGAGACCGCTTGCGTCGCGCGCGCGAATCATGGCGCAAGGGATTGGAGCACGTTCTTGCAGGCTATGATGCGATGATCATGCCCACGGTGCCCATCGTTGCCCCCAAGACCGAGGCACTGCTCGCTTCCGACGACGCCTTTTTCGATGCCAATCGGCTGTTGCTGAGAAATACCTCCATCATTAATCTCTTGGATGGTTGCGCGATCTCACTACCGTGCCATCGCGAGGGTGATCTTCCGGTCGGTTTTTCGCTGGCGTCCTCGGCAATGAAAGACGCCCGTATCGCATCCATTGCTCGCCTTATGGAAGCACTGCTTGCGCCATCTCGTCTCGGATGAGCCTCTGTCGGCGATAGATCTTGTTCGCCAGCTGCTGCCCGTAGCGATCGCCAAGACCATACGCGCTTCGGGAAAGATCGCGGTTCTCGAACACTGCCACCACTTCGTTCATACCGCAAGCGAGCCAATACCGGGAGGTCGCTTCCATTTGCGCCACGCTATCGGGGGGGAACCTGCCTGAACCAAAATTGATGAACACCTTTCGATGATCGGTATCACTGAAAAATGCTTCGCCGCCTATCGCAGCCCAGCCGTTCACGGCGGGCAGCTGCGGATGTCCGCCGAATCCCCGCGCAGTGGTCGTACAGGGCGTTAGCTCATGCAGAACATGAAGACCGTACTGATCAATCAGGAAGAGGTATTTGCCGGCGCGCCGATCATAGGGACCGCGAAGCAACGGAGGCAACTTGCACTCACCGGGCAGCAGATCGATGATGAAGGCATTCAGGGCGCTGGGTGAGCTATCCAGCAGATTGGCGCCGGTCGCTGGTTTCAGTGGGCCGATGCCGAAAATGGCTGGATTGCCGGGCAAGCTTGCGGGCAAGCGTTTTCCGGAGATCCTCTGCAGTTGCGCCAAGCGATCCCGGTAAGCCATGGTCTCCACTTCCAGCGCGTCTAGCGTATCGCTCTTGACGATCTCTACCGACCAAGGGGGCGCGAAACTTGAGCCCGAAGCTCTATCCGCTGTCATCAATGCACGAATAT
>JBEDGK010000289.1:0-3213 GCA_041174665.1 Pseudomonadota bacterium | reverse complement strand
GGCTTGAGCCCGGAAGCGGCACCCTCCGTACTGGCAGCCGTGCCCGACAAGGAGAATAGTGACAGCTTGGCGGGGGGCGCATCACTGAAGAAGGCCTTCGCCCAATCCAGATTCGAGACTTCCAGAGCGGCGGTGCGCTCGCGCAGCACGGACTCAAGGGCGTTTTCCCAGCCGGCTTCAATCTGCAGCTTCTGCCACAGACGCGGCAGCTTGCCCAGTTCATGCTTCTCAAGCCAAGGCGCGACTTTGCCCTCGGCCTGGAGGCTGTCCTGCAATTGCTTCAAGGTGGCGAGACGGGATTCGAGCTGGGCATGCGCGGCGTTCTGCCGGATCGCCTGCTCTTGCGCATCACGACGCTCCTGCTCGAGCATCGGCTGACGCTGACGGGCGTCTTCCAGGGCAGCCGTCGCTGATTCCTGCTGCCCTCGTCTCTCTTCGACCTGCGCTTTCAGTGCTGATTGCTGATCGGTGTCGGGCAGCGACATGCTGCTTTTTTCCTGCTGCAGACGCTCGCGGCGTTGTGTCAGGCTGGCGAGAATGTTGGATGCATTTCGCTGGTTCGAAGATTCGAGTTCAATGCGCTGCTGCACCTGCATAATCCGCGAACGCGATTCGGTACTGGCCATCTGCGCTGCGCGCCAGGCTTCCTCCAGTGCGGGCATCTCGGCTTCTTTATGCTCGACTGCCTGCCTTGCCTCTGCGACGCGGCCCGCGTGGGCTTCTAGCTCGGTCTCTGCCTGCGACAGCTCATCCTGAAACTGCGTTCCCTGACGCTGCCACTGATCACGCTGCGCGGACAGCGAGCTCAGTTGGGTCTGCAAACGAGAGCGCGACTCGATCACGAACTTGATTTGCGCTTCCAGGCTGCCGATCTCGGAATTCGTCTGGTACAGCGCCCCTTGTGCCTGATGCATACGGTCACCCGAGGCATAGTGCGCCTGACGCATATGCTCGAGTTCGGTTTCAATATGGCGCAGCTTGGCTGTCTGCTCTTCCAGATCGGTTTGCGCTTTCTCCATGTCGCGGAGGAATTTTTCCTGCTCGCCCCGCGCTTCGTTACGGCGTAACAGCCATAGCAGACGCTGCTTTTCTTCTTGCTCGGCATGCAGCGTGTGGTACTTGGACGCGACCTCGGCTTGCGCTTCTAGCTTTGCAAGATTGGCGTTCAGTTCGCGCAGGATGTCTTCCACACGTTGGAGGTTTTCGCGCGTATCCTGCAGCCGGTTTTCTGTCTCGCGGCGGCGCTCTTTGTACTTGGAAACACCTGCAGCCTCTTCGAGGAAGATGCGCAGCTCCTCCGGACGGGCTTCGATGATGCGCGAGATCATGCCCTGCCCAATGATGGCGTATGCACGCGGGCCTAAGCCGGTGCCCAGAAAAATGTCCTGCACATCACGGCGACGCACCGCCTGGTTATTGATGTAGTAGGTCGAGGTACCGTCACGCGTGAGTATTCGCTTGACCGAGATTTCGGCGAAGCTGCTCCACTGCCCCGCAGCCTTGCCCGAGCTGTTGTCGAACAATAGCTCGACCGAGGCGCGGCCGGCTGGCTTGCGGCTCGTGGTGCCATTGAAAATAACGTCTTGCATGGACTCGCCGCGCAGCTCAGATGCCTTGGATTCACCCAGCACCCAGCGCACGGCGTCGATGATGTTGGATTTGCCGCAGCCATTTGGACCGACAACGCCCACCAGCTGACCGGGCACCTGGAAATTGGTCGGATCGACAAAGGACTTGAAGCCGGAAAGTTTTATCGAAGTTAACCGCACGTTATCGACTTCTCAGCGTGAATTGATCGTCAGGGAGCCGGCTTCGGAAACGATCCCGGCTCAAAAAAGATAAACCGGACAAGATTTGTCCGGCTAGGGTCGTTCAAGCGGTCAATGATAACACTCCGAGTGCGCAGATCAGCGATTTCTCCTCGGAGCAAGCTCGGCCAACACAAGAAACTCTCTGGCGGATCAGAGGTTTACGAATAAATCCCAGAAACCGCTGAGAAGCCATTTACTCTCGCATTGGCGTCAGATGCAAGGAAGCTTTGCCAGAAAGGTATCAGGCCGCTGCCGATCAGCGATGCGACTCGGGAGGTATAATCGCGCCGCCCGCTTCCTCACCAGCACGCCCACCCGAAAAGACGCTCGCGCCGTGAATCCCTTACTGGAAAAACTTCAGCCTTATCCTTTTGAAAAACTCCGGCGCCTGTTTGCCGACGTGACACCCGAGCGCTCATACCGCCCGATCAGCCTCGGCATCGGTGAACCCAAGCATCCGACGCCCGCGTTCATTCAAAAAGCGCTGGCGGATCACTTGGGCGGGTTGGCGACTTACCCCACCACCGCCGGTACCGACGCATTGCGCGCCGCCATCTGCAGCTGGCTGGAGCAACGCTACCGCCTTCCGCGACTCGATCCCTCCTGTGAAGTGCTGCCGGTAAACGGCTCGCGCGAAGCGCTGTTCGCGCTGGCACAGGCAGTCGTTGATCCCTATGCGAAGGCTGTGGTGGTCTGCCCGAATCCTTTCTATCAGATCTACGAGGGTGCGGCGTATCTGGCAGGAGCGGAACCATTTTTTGTGAACTCGGATCCGGCACGCAATTTCGCGCCAGACTTTTCGACTGTGCCGGCCGATGTCTGGCCACGCGTGCAACTGCTGTACATCTGCACGCCGGGCAATCCGACCGGCGCGGTGCTGACGCTGGACGATTGGAAAGAACTGTTTGCGCTCTCTGATCAGCATGGTTTCGTGATCGCATCTGACGAATGCTATTCAGAGATCTATTTCGGCAATGAGCGCCCTCTGGGCTCACTCGAAGCCGCGCACAAGCTGGGGCGCAAATATGACCGACTGTTGGCTTTCTCCAGCCTCTCCAAACGCTCGAACGTGCCCGGCATGCGCTCCGGCTTTGTCGCTGGTGATGCCGGGATACTGCAAAAATTTCTGCTCTATCGCACCTACCATGGCAGCGCAATGAGCCCGTCGATACAGTCGGCCTCGATCGCCGCCTGGAATGATGAGTTCCATGTGGAGGAAAACCGCGCCAAATACATTAAAAAATTCAGTCAGGTCACGCCTATGCTGGCCGAGGTGCTGGATGTCGCCTTGCCGGATGCAGGCTTTTATCTTTGGGCCAAAGTCGACAAGCTGGCGAAGATCAGTGACACCGAATTCACGAGGCGCCTCTACGCCGAATATAATGTGACCGTGCTTCCCGGT
>JBEDGK010000288.1:0-2765 GCA_041174665.1 Pseudomonadota bacterium | reverse complement strand
TCAATATCCAGCTCTTAATCCGCGCTGATACTGAGCAGCCGGTCCCGAATCGAGCGCACAGAACTCTCGGCAATATCTAATCTTTCCCGGTGTGCTTCGGTATCTTGAGTGTCCTCTCCTGGGTCAGCCGACTGCCAGTGCGCTTGTGAGTTTGACTGACGTCGTGACTGGATGCGAGGGCGGTTCTGAAGACCCTGCTGGGGAGTGAGTGAGGTATCCGCGTTTGTTTGAGCTTTTGCGGTGAGATTAGTCTTGGAATCGCTATGACGTAAGATGGGTGCTGGAGTGGCCATGACAGGGTACCTCGGTAGGGCAACGAAAGTACCTCGGTAACCACTTGTACCCCATGGTTCCAGTCACTGCTGAGTCATACATCGTCACAAACTACCCGAGCAACTCCGGTTCTCAGCAAGCTCTACGAGCCGAATGCATCCACCAGCACCTCGATGCGCCGGTTCTTCGCTCTGCCCTCACGCGAGTCATTCGGCGCCACGGGTTTGGTATCCGCCATACCGCGCACCATGACGCGCTCACGTGGCACATCCGCATTCTGCGTGAGGAAATCGGCGACCGATGCGGCTCTTGCACCCGACAGATCCCAGTTTGAACGATACCGATTGTGACCGGAGAGAGGGATATCATCGGTATGACCTTCGATAGTGATGCGACCGCCCGCCGAAGTGATGGTCTGTCCGATTTTTTTTAGCGTTGGCATAAAATCCGGTGACAATTCTGCACTACCTGAGTAGAAGCTACCCTGCACCACCAGTCGAATGACGATACGCTCGCCATCGCGCTCGACCTGTGCCTGACCCTGCGAGATCTCGTTCTTCAAGGCCTCACGAATTTTTTGCAGGTTGCGTGTGGACTCCGCGATGCGCTCACCCGTATCGACGCCCTCGCGCACTTCGACCAGACTTTCGACCTGCGCCTGCGCATCAGCGATGCGACCGTACAGATCGATCATTTCTTGCGGCAGCACGCCATTGCCGCGCTCGGGCAATTGCAGCACCAAACGACCATCCTCAGTACGCAACTGAATCTTCTTGCCCACCAGATCGGCCGACAGTGATTTTTGCAGCGTGCCGAGATCTTTTGCCAGCTGCTCAGGTAATGGCGTTGCCTCGGTTTGCGAACCACTGGCCGTGGATGTGCCGCCCGCAGCCAGTTGGGTCTCTGCTGCAGGTGCGACGATCGGCGGCGGCGCCTCCTGGCGGCCTAGGGATTTTTGCAGCGAGCCGCTGACATCCTTGAACCGATTGAGATCAGGGTCGGAGAAAGAGAGCAATAACACGAAGAACGCGAGTAGCAGCGTGATCAGGTCGGCAAAGGTGACGATCCATGGCGGCCAAGGACGGCGCGCATGATTCAACGAATCTTCTTCGTCAAAGAGTGTGGTGGCCGCGAACATCGACGGATGCTCCGGCTTTTGTAGCTCGGCGATCTCGTGCGAGTGACGATCGAACATGAGTTCTACTTGCTGTCAGGCTCAGATGTCTGCGCGGGCAAGGCCTCGGGAGCCGCTTCATGCGCTTCGTCTGGCACTGGCAAGGCTTCCGGTTCGGGCGCTCCTTCTTTCAGATTGCCCAGCAAGAGATCGGGTAGCATGCGCGGGTCACCACCTTTGTGCATGAACATCATGCCAGCGATCACCAGCTCATAGTTGTTCTTCACGCTTTTGCCGTGGCCGTGAATTTTCTGCACCAGCGGACCGATGACCACATTGGCCAGCACGGCGCCGTACAGCGTGGTCAGCAGTGCGACCGCCATCCCCGGACCGATTGCGCGTGGGTCGGTCATATTCCCCATCATGAGTACCAGACCCAGCAGAGTGCCGATCATGCCCATCGCAGGTGCCAGTTCCTGAGCATACGCAAAGAAGTCTCTCGCATGATCGTAGCGGCCTTTCAGCTCGGCCAGCTCGCGCAGCAGCGCGTCTTTCAAAAGCGTCTCATCGAGCCCATCAACCCAGAGCCGCACAGCTTTGGCGATGAAGTTATCGTTGTAATCGCGTTCTTCCAGCACCACCATCCAGCGATCGTTGTAGCGGACAACGCGGCCCACTTCGATCATCTCGTCAATCAGATCCGTGAGACGCGTCGGCGAATCCGAAATCGCCTCGCGTGCCGTCCCGAATGCGCTCTTGAATTCGGCGAGCGTGCTCTTGGCCAGTACCACGAGGAAAGTGCCGCCAAAAACAATCAGGATCGCCGGGATATCGATGAACTGCAGAAAATTGCCGCCAGTCGAAATGGCGATAAGCAGCAGCGCGCCACCGACACCGATCAGACTACCACTTTGTATTCGAGGCTTGCTCATGAATAATTTGTTAGCAATAAAACGGTACCCGCATCATGCCGAACGCAGGCGATATTTATCTATTTTTTCAATCAGCGTGGTGCGCTGCAGATTCAGGAGTCGAGCGGTCTTCGACACATTGCCTGCCGAGCGATCGAGCGCTTGCTCGATGAAGGCGCGTTCGATCTGAGCCATCTTCTCTTTCAGCGAGAGACCCTCGGGCGGTAGCACGGGACCTCCCTGTGCAAGCATGATGATGTCTTCCACATGATTGCGCTCTTCCGCCGGTGCGGGCGCGTTCCCGTGTTCGCCCAACGCGAACATGTGCAGCACATCGGCAGACTCTTGCACCTGCTCGGCCTGACCCGCTGGCGTGGGCGGCGGCGTCTCTTCGCCGGCACGCTCCTGCTGCAGCTTTTGCAAGCCCTTGGGCAGCATCGCCGAGGGCACGACGGACAGCGCCAGAT
>JBEDGK010000287.1:0-3003 GCA_041174665.1 Pseudomonadota bacterium | reverse complement strand
GCGTATTGTACGTCTGGAGACGACGGTCACTCGAAGTGAGGCGGAGGCACTCCTGCTGGAAAATAACCTCATCAAGACCCAGCAGCCGCGTTTCAATATTCTGTTTCGCGATGATAAATCCTATCCTTACCTGAAGCTGTCGGGCGGGGATACTCCACGCATGTCGTACTACCGGGGTGCAGTCGATAAGAAGAGCCAGTACTTCGGCCCTTTCCCCAGTGCGTGGGCGGTGAAAGAATCGATACAGATCCTGCAAAAAATCTTTTTACTGCGCACCTGTGAAGACTCGGTTTTCCAGAACCGTACTCGGCCCTGTCTGCTGCATCAGATCAACCGCTGCAGCGGCCCCTGCGTGAACCTGATCTCCAAAGAAGAGTACGCAGTCGATGTCGAGAATGCTGCGCAGTTCTTGCGCGGTCGTCAGACCGAACTGATGGAAACGCTCGAGAAAAAAATGCATGCCTATGCCGGCGACCTGAAGTTCGAGCAGGCGGCGCTGGTGAGGAACCAGATTACTGCCTTGTCACGCGTGCTGCATCAGCAGAGCATGGAGACCACCGGCGATGTCGATATCGATATTATTGCCGTGATCGTGCAGGGCGGCCATGCGTGCGTGAATCTCGCCATGGTGCGGGGTGGCCGTCATCTGGGCGACCGCGCGTATTTTCCCGCACATTTTGATGTCATCGCCGGTGATGGCTCGGTAGCGACCGAAGTGCTGAAAGCCTTCCTGGCGCAACACTACGTCGATAAATTCATTCCATCGACCCTGATTCTCAATCTCGAGCTGGATGAGCCTGAGCTGATGATCGCACTGATGGAGCAGTGCGGGCATCGGATTCATCTGGTCTTCCAGCCGCAGGAGCAGCGCCGGCACTGGCTGGAGATGGCCACCAAAGGGGCAGAGATCGCACTGGCAAGGCGATTGTCCGAGCAGGGCTCGCAGCAGGCGCGCACGCGAGCTTTGGTAGATACTTTGTCGCTCGATCTGGCCGATATCGATTCGCTGCGTGTCGAGTGCTTCGATATCAGTCACACACAAGGTGAGGCCACGCAAGCCTCATGCGTGGTGTTTCATCATCACCAGATGCAGAATGGCGAGTACCGCCGCTACAACATTACCGACATCACGCCCGGTGACGATTACGCGGCGATGCGTCAGGTACTCACGCGCCGCTACGAGAAAGTCGCCCATGGCGAGGGAATCTTGCCCGACCTGATCCTGATCGATGGCGGCAAAGGGCAGGTGGAAATCGCCCGGCAGGTGTTATCCGAAGTCGGGCTCGATATCGGCTTGATCGTGGGGGTGGCCAAGGGCGAGGGGCGCAAGGTCGGCCTGGAGACCCTGATCTTCGCCGACGGCCGCGCGCCGCTTGAGCTAGGCAAGGAATCCGCCGCGCTGATGCTGGTCGCGCAGATCCGCGATGAGGCCCACCGCTTTGCCATCACCGGCATGCGCGCCAAGCGCGCCAAGGCTCGTCAGGCGTCCCGTTTGGAAGAGATCGAGGGCATAGGCGCCAAGCGCCGCCAGAAGCTTTTGGCCCGCTTTGGCGGGCTGCGCGGCGTGGCCGATGCCAGCGTCGAAGAGCTGGCATCCGTTGAGGGCATTTCCTGGGCGCTGGCCGAGGATATTTATCGGCAGCTGCACTAGGGATCTGCTGAATAAAACCACGTTTCGTGGCAAGCCAGCTTCCCTGATAATGCGTCACCGGCCAGCGATGCCACTTTTCCAGTTGGTCGAATCACGTTACAGTGGCGACACTCCGGCAGACGAGCCGAAACAACTCCTCACCACAGCATGCCCTTCAATATTCCCATCCTGCTGACTTGGCTGCGTGTGGCAGTCATACCGCTGATGGTTGGCGTCTTCTTTTTGCCGCCGCACTGGATGACGGTCTATCAGCAAGGTGTCGCAGCGACCGCCATTTTCATTCTCGCGGCCGTTACCGACTGGTTCGATGGCTACCTTGCGCGCAAATGGAATGAGACGACATCCTTCGGGGCTTTCCTTGATCCAGTGGCTGACAAGCTGATCGTGGCGGGCGCTTTGCTGTTGCTGCTGCAGCTGGGACGCACAAATGCCGTGGTCACTTTCATCATCATCGGACGGGAAATTACGATCACTGCGCTGCGCGAATGGATGGCGCATATTGGAGCATCAAAATCGGTTGCTGTCAGTTCCTTGGGCAAGGTGAAGACTGCGGCACAAATGGTGGCGATACCGATGCTGCTGTATGCATATCCGCTGTTCGGCGTGATCGATACGCTTTACATTGGCCAGCTTCTGCTCGATGTCGCTGCCGTACTTACACTGTGGTCGATGTTCTATTACCTGCGCAAGGCCTGGCCGCTGATCTCGGAAAAGCGTGGATCCGACTAGGCGCTCACCCAAGGGGCTCTTGACAAATCCTGTCAGTGCTCTATAATCCCGTTCTTGTTTTTGCGGGAGTAGCTCAGTTGGTAGAGCGCAACCTTGCCAAGGTTGAGGTCGAGAGTTCGAGACTCTTCTCCCGCTCCAGAACACGAAAGGGAAGCTGAATCAGCTTCCCTTTTTCATTCGGGATGATCTGCGTTCAAAGACGGTAGCAAGTCGAGCAGCGTCCCGAGCAGACTGCGAACTTCGCGGTTACAATACGCACCCCCGGCGGGGTAGCAAAGTGGTTATGCAGCGGCCTGCAAAGCCGTCTACGCCGGTTCGATTCCGACCCCCGCCTCCAGTTATCAAGTCAAAGCCTTCCCTTCGGGGCGGGCTTTGTGCTTTTTGGAAAAAAGACTTGTCAGCATGACGGCAAGGCTGGCCAAGTGTGTCAAGCGTGGAAAGAATGAAATCGCTCGAGGCGGGCAATCGTTACCACCATTGCTCATGGAAATAACAACAACCCGTCATCATCGGTGGCTGTCATTTTATTGAGGTGGTGTTGCCATCATAAAAATACTTCAACAGTTTCGAGGGCTTTTTTGTGGAGCTGCTGAATGAGCACACCTCACCCCACAGGGTGGGTC
>JBEDGK010000286.1:0-5195 GCA_041174665.1 Pseudomonadota bacterium | reverse complement strand
TCTGGATATTGACGGTGACGCCCTTGCCCTGGCTGCCATTTTGCGGCTTGACGACGACCGGGACTCCGATGCGCTGCGCGACTTCCCAGGCTTCTTCAACGGTATGCACCGGCGCGCCCATCGGCACCGGTGCGCCGGCGGCGTGCAACAGGCGCTTGGTGAGATCTTTGTCTTGCGCGATCGATTCGGCCACGGCACTGGTGGAATCCACCTCGGCAGCTTGTATACGGCGCTGCCGCACGCCCCAGCCTAGCTGCACCAGACTGCCCTGCGTGAGCCGGCGGAACGGAATGCCACGAGCGACGGCGGCGGCCACGATGGAGCCGGTGCTCGGACCGAGTCGCAAGTCTTCGTCCATCTCGCGCAGCTCGGCCAGCATGGCGGCGACATTCGGCGCAGCGGCACCGGGCGGCAGCACGCCGGTGACGGATTCCCACGCATGCGCGACGATCTGCCGCGCCATCTTCAGTGCGAGATGACCGACATCTTCTTCGCTGTACTCGACAACGACCTGATACAAGCCTTCTTCGGGAGTCGTGCTAATGCAACTGAAGCTGACAGGGCAACCGGCCTGTGCCTGCAGCGCGAGCAGCGTCGCCTCGAGTGCGTGCGCCATGGTCAGCGGGCCCTGGTAACCGGGCGCGCCCAGATTGCCGATGTCAGCGCACAACCCGCGCAGCTCTTCCATGAAGCCGCGGACTGTGCCGAGTGCGCGTTCCTGCGCGCTGCACTGAACCTCGATTTCAAGGACGGTGTGACGGCTCCAGAGGTTGGGGCCGCGCAGGGCCCGGGTTTTGATGAGTTCCATGAATCGCTGGTGTTCTGGTTGTTCAGGCAGACACACGGCGCTCGGCGCCGGTGGTCTCGAAGGTGTTGAGTCCGGTGAGGATGGTTTCGATCTTGATGTCTATCGAGAGAGCGGCGCCGATGGCCGCGAGCAGCACATCCGGAGCGAGATCACCAACGGCAGCTGGCAGTTCGCTCAGGCTGACCAGATCGAAGCTGAGGCTGCCATCGGCTTGTACCAGCGTGCCGTCGCGCACGAACAGCACGCGCTTGCCTGCTTCGCGGTGCTTCTGCAAGGCCTCGTGGTTCGCATCGGCGGCATACAGCAGCACTTCGCCATCGCACAGCTCGGCCATCTCGAGCACGGTGGCATCGGCGGCATTCAGCACTGCGGTCCCTGAGGGCAGCACCACATCGACCTGCGTGCGCATGATCTTGAACCGATGCTCGGGCTCGGTCATCAGCTGCTCGTCCAGGCCGGGCACGGGCAAGCTATCGGTGACGATGCCGATCTGGCAGCGGTCATAGGCCAGGCCCTCGGTGAGCAGCGATATCGGGTCGCTCTCGAACACCGCGGCTTCGACGTTGCGATTGATAAGCAGCCGCTGGCCGGGTTCCCAGTGGGCGGCATTCTGCTTCTCCAGCTGACGCGCGCCGACGAACAAGCCATCGCGGCAGGCGACGCCCGCCTGATAGCCCGCGACTTGCAATAGCCAGGCGACCAAGCGCGCAATCGCGGTGGTGTGACGGCTACCGGATACGCCCACAATCGGAATGCGTCCGTCTTCAGTCTCGGGGAACAAATGACCAACGATGGCGTCGCCGACAGGCTGCGGCTTGCCCTGTGCAGGTTTCAGGTGCATCAGGAGTCCGGGGCCGGCATTGACCTCTACCACCGCGCCGCGTTGCTGTTCCAGCGGTTGCCCGATGTCTTCGCACACCAGATCGATGCCGGCGATGTCGAGCCCGATGATGCGGGCGGCCAGCGCGCAGGCATGGGCGACCTCGGGATGGATCTGGTCGGTGCAATCGATCGAGTGGTTGCCATTGCCGACGATGAGCACGCGACGGCCTGCTTCGGGAGTGGCGTCCAGGTTCAGCCGCTGTCGCTGCAGATTGGCCTGGATGACGCTGTTCTGGCGCGGGATCAGTGTCTCGAGTGGGTGAATGTCGGCATTCCCGCGCCGAGGATCGCTGTTGACTTGCAAATCGACCAGTTGCTCGACAGTGGATTGGCCATCACCCGTGACCCAGACGCTCTCGCCGCGAGAAACGGCGATCGCCTTGCCGCCGACGACGAGCACCCGGTGTTCATTACCTTCGATATAGCGCTCGACGATCACGTCGATATCCTCGGCGCGCGCGACGTGGTAGGCGGCGATGACCTCTTCTTCATTTTGCAAATTCAGCATCACGCCGCGGCCACGGTTGCCGTCGCGGGGTTTCACAACGACCGGCAAGCCGATCTCTTGCGCCTCTGCCCAGGCTTCCTCCGGGCTGTGAACAACCACGCCCTGCGGTGTCGGCACGCCGCAGCTCGACAGAAGACGCTTGGTCATGTCCTTGTTGCCGGCGATGCCCTCGGCGATTGCGCTGGTGAGATCGGTTTCGGCGGTCCAGATGCGATTCTGACGGGCGCCGTAACCAAGCTGCACCAGGCTGCCTTTATTCAGACGGATATGCGGGATCTTGCGCTTGCTGGCACTGGCCACGATATGCGCGGTGCTGGGCCCGAGATAGCACTCATCAATTGTCTTGCGGATTTTTGCGAGCCAGGACTCCAGGTTGTAGGGGCGCTCGTTCAGCACGGCGTGCATCAGCTCATGGCCGGCAGCCAGCGCGGTGCGGCCAACGGTCTCGTCGGGCACCTTGAATACCATGCGGTACACACCAGAGCGGGTGGTCTCTCGGGTCTGACCGAAGCCGGCCTCCATCCCGGAAAGTTCGAGCAGCTCGATGATCACGTGCTCCATCACATGGCCCATCCAGGTGCCCTCGCGCAGCCGCTTCAGGAAGCCATAGTCCGTGCCAACCCCGCATCGATGCGCGGCGACTTGTGGTAACACTACTAACAATCGGTCGACAAATCCGGGAAGCTTATTGCTTGGCCATTCCTCCAAAACTCCCAAGTCCAACCAGGTCTCGATCACCTCGCGGTAGGTCCACATGTTGGGGCCGCGCAGGTAGGTGGTTTTGAGGAGGCGGATCTCCAGCGGGCTGGGCGGGCTGTTGGCTGAGGCGGTGGTGGATGAGGGGATCGGGGCTGTCATAAGGCTTATACGCACACAGGGTAAGATTGAGGACTGGTTGGACGGGCGTGCCGACTTCGGCGACAATCCGCACTGCCAAGTATGGCCAGCGGGGACAGCTGACGCCGAGTCGTCGACATTTTCGCTCCACTATTAGACCCGATTCCACCGCCTCATACGATTTCTTGAAAATGCCGCCAAGCGCTACCTCCATGCAGGCTGCCCACGCTTCCCTAGAAGCGACGGGCTCGAGCTCCGAGCAGCCTGTGCTCAAGTCGGGGGAAATACTCTTGGCGTCGATGGAGCCTGACCTCGACGAGGCGATGCAGTTCTCGGTCAGCCGAATATTGCTGACAACGGAGCGAATGATAAGCCATTCAGTTGGGAGCGGTTGGTCCAGTTGGCCGCTTCACGAAGGCTTGTCACTCCATCATGCTGATCATGCTGGTGTGGCCACGCTGTCTCTGCACGATCACGAGCGCTGCCTTGCGCGCTGGCGCTTCACTCTCGAACAGGAAGTCGGCGCACTGCGGCTGCTACAAGCATTCGAGCGCATTCAGGCGAGCCGCGCCGGACAGCCGATAGCCTCTGACGATGGCACCGCGCGCTGCCCAAGCTGCCAATCGGCGCTGCCGGAAGAGAGCGAGGAATGCCCGGTCTGTCATCGCGAGCTGCTCGAACCGGTCTCAACCTGGGTGCTGTTTCGCCTGTGGCGCTTCGCGCGGCCCTACAAGACGCAGCTGCTGCTGGGGTTCTTCCTGACACTGGCGTCCACCGCGGCGCTGATGGTGCCGCCGTATCTGTCGATGCCGCTGATGGATGAGATCCTGATCCCTCAGCAAACCGGCACCGAGATCGACACGCATGACGTGATCATTTATCTGTCCGGCTTGCTGGTGGCGGCGCTTGCCGCTTGGGGTCTCGGATGGTGGCGTACCTATTTGCTGGCGCTGGTCTCGGAGCGGATCGGCGCGCATCTGCGCACCGCGACTTTTGATCACCTGATGACGCTGTCACTGGATTATTTCGGCGCGAAGCGAACCGGCGACCTGATCGCGCGTATCGGCAATGAGTCCGACCGCATCTGCGTGTTCCTGTCCCTGCATGCGCTGGATTTTGCCACCGATGTGCTGCTACTGGCGATGACCACGGTGGTGCTGTTCACCATCAACCCGTGGCTTACTGTGGCGACCTTGATGCCGCTGCCGCTGATCGTCTGGCTGATTCATATGGTTCGTGATCGGCTGCGCTATGGCTTCGAAAAAATCGACCGTATCTGGGGCGATGTGACCAATGTATTGGCCGACACGATTCCTGGCGTACGGGTGGTAAAGGCCTTTGCACAAGAATCGCGCGAATCGCAGCGCTTTCGCGATGCCAATCAACACAACCTCGCCGTGAACGACAAGCTCAACCGCACATGGAGCCTGTTTGCGCCCACAGTCACGATGCTGACCGAAGTCGGGTTGCTGGTAGTCTGGGCGTTCGGCATCTGGCTTGTCATTCACAAGGGTGTGACGGTCGGCGTACTGGTGGCCTTCATCGCCTACATCGGCCGTTTCTACGGCAGACTGGATTCGATGAGCCGTATCGTCTCGCACACGCAAAAAGCGGCCGCCGGAGCAAAGCGCATCTTTGACATTCTTGATCACAGTTCCAGCGTTCCCGAGCCGACAAACCCCGTGAAGCTGGGTGAGGTCAAGGGGGCGATCTCGATACGTGATGTCAGCTTCCGTCATGGCAGTCGTCGGATACTGGAAGGCGTCAGCCTCGACATCCGGCCGGGTGAAATGATCGGTTTGGTTGGCCACAGCGGCTCGGGCAAGAGCACGCTGATGAATCTGATCTGCCGCTTCTATGATGTGAATGAGGGTGCGATTCACGTGGACGGCGCCGATATTCGCCGTTACTCGGTGGCGGACTACCGCCGCCATATCGGCCTGGTGCTGCAAGAGCCTTTCCTGTTTCATGGCACGATCGCCGAGAACATCTCGTATGGCAAACCCGGCGCTACGCGCGACGAGATCGTCGCCGCTGCGCGTGCCGCACACGCTCATGAATTCATCCTCAGACTGCGGCACGGTTATGACTCCATCGTCGGCGAGCGCGGGCAGGGCCTGTCGGGCGGCGAGCGTCAGCGTATTTCGATCGCGCGGGCGC
>JBEDGK010000285.1:0-10114 GCA_041174665.1 Pseudomonadota bacterium | reverse complement strand
GTACTTGGATTCTGGATGCGCGAAGTAAAAACCGGAAACGGATGCCCCTGGGAACATCGCATACGATTCGGTCAGGCTCATGCCGATATCCTCGCACTCGAGAATGCGGAACACATCTTCCTTCACCGTGTGCTCAGGGCACGCCGGATAGCCGGGTGCCGGGCGTATGCCGCGATACGATTCCGCGATCAACGCGGCATTATCCAGATGTTCATCACCCGCATAGCCCCACAACTCCTTGCGCACGCGCTCATGCAGATACTCGGCAAAGGCCTCGGCCAGCCGATCTGCCAGCGCCTTGAGCATGATGGATGAGTAATCGTCATTTGCCTCTTCAAAGCGCTTCTCATGTTTCTCGATGCCAAGGCCCGCAGTCACTGCGAACATACCGAGATAATCGTTCGTACCGGAAGATTTAGGCGCGATGAAATCGGCAAGGCACTGATTGGGTCGCCGCACACCATCAATCACCGGGCGCTCGGATTGCTGACGCAGCCCGTAGTAAGTAAAGGCGATTTCGCTCTTGGTCTCGTCGGTGTAGACCTCGATATCATCATCATTGACGCTATTGGCCGGCAAGATCGCCATCACGCCATTCGCCGTCAGCCAGCGGCTTTCGATGACCTTCTTCAGCATCGCTTGCGCTTCGCGATACACATTGCTCGCCGACTCGCCCACCACTGGATCAGTCAGGATCGCAGGGAAAGGCCCTGCGAGGTCCCAGGTCTGGAAAAAAGGACCCCAGTCGATATAGTTCGCAAGCACACCCAGATCCACATTACGGAAGTGGCGGCGACCGATGACTTTGGGCTTGTGCGGCGCGGCGCTACCGCTGAATGACAGCGCCATCTTGTTGTTGCGAGCAGCATCCAGCGACACCATAGGCAACGCTTTCTTGCCCGCGTGCTGGTGGCGGATACGCTCGTAGTCGGTAGCCAGGTCGGACACATACCGATCGCGAGCCTCCGGCGTCAGCAGCGACTGCGCGACCGACACCGAACGCGATGCATCGGGCACATAGACCACCGGCCCTTCATAGTTCGGCGCAATTTTCACCGCCGTATGTGCGCGACTGGTCGTCGCGCCGCCAATCAGCAGCGGTATCTTCAGCATCCGGAAGTGCGGGTCGCGCTGCATCTCTTTGGCGACATGCGCCATTTCCTCAAGCGACGGCGTGATCAGGCCAGACAAGCCAATGATGTCCGCATTCTCCGCCTTGGCCTTGGCCAGAATTTCAGAGCAGGGCACCATCACGCCCATATTCACGACTTCGAAGTTGTTACATTGCAGAACAACAGAAACAATGTTCTTGCCGATGTCATGCACATCGCCCTTCACGGTCGCAATCACAATCTTGCCCTTGGGCTTGGCGGCTTTGCCGGTGCGACGCTCTTCTTCCAGCTTTTCTTCCTCGATGAAGGGCACCAGATGCGCGACCGCCTGCTTCATCACGCGCGCTGATTTCACCACCTGAGGAAGGAACATCTTGCCCTGACCGAACAGGTCGCCAACGATGTTCATGCCATCCATCAGCGGTCCTTCGATCACATGGATAGGACGACCGCCGCGCGACTCCACTTGCTGGCGCGCCTCTTCGGTGTCGTCGACAATCCATTGCGTAATGCCATGGATGAGCGCATGCGAGAGACGCTTCTCGACAGTGGCCTCGCGCCAAGCGAGGTTTTGCTCATCTTTCTTGTCGCCCGCCTTCAGCGTGGCGGCGATCTCGATCATGCGCTCGGTTGCATCATCGCGGCGGTTCAGGACCACATCCTCGACACGCTCGCGCAGCTCGGTGTCCAGATCGTCATAGACACCAATCATCCCGGCATTCACGATGCCCATGCTCATGCCAGCGCGGATCGCGTGATACAGGAAAACCGTATGTATCGCCTCGCGCGCCGGATCATTGCCCCGGAACGAAAAGCTCACGTTCGACACGCCGCCGCTGACCTTGGCATGCGGCAGATTGTCGCGTATCCAGCGTGTGGCTTCGATGAAATCCATCGCATAATTATTATGCTCGTCGATGCCCGTCGCGATCGCAAAAATATTCGGATCAAAAATGATGTCTTCCGGCGGGAAGCCGATTTTCTCAGTGAGCAGCTTGTAAGCGCGTTCACAGATCTCGGTCTTGCGTGCGAAGGTGTCAGCCTGGCCGGTTTCGTCAAAAGCCATCACGATCACAGCCGCGCCATAGCGACGGCACAGTGTCGCCTGACGCAGGAACTCTTCTTCACCTTCCTTGAGCGAGATCGAATTGACGATGGATTTGCCCTGCACGCACTTCAGTCCCGCCTCGATCACCGACCATTTGGACGAATCGATCATCACCGGCACGCGAGCGATGTCCGGCTCGGAAGCGATCAGATTCAAGAAGCGCGTCATCGCCGCTACCGAATCCAGCATTGCCTCGTCCATGTTGACATCGATGATCTGTGCGCCATTCTCGACTTGCTGGCGCGCGACCGCCAGCGCTTCTTCGTACTGCTCGTTGAGGATCATGCGCGCGAACGCCTTGGATCCCGTCACATTCGTGCGTTCGCCGACGTTCACGAAGAGCGAGTCTTCATCAATGGTGTACGGCTCCAACCCGGACAGCCGCATGGTGTGTAAATGCGTGGGAATGTGGCGCGGCGCTATGCTCCTGACCGTGTCTGCGATCGCCTTGATGTGTTCTGGCGTCGTTCCGCAACAGCCACCGGCAATGTTCACAAAGCCGCTCTCGGCAAATTCTTTCAGCAAGGATGAGGTGACCTCCGGCGTCTCATCAAAACCGGTATCGGACATCGGATTCGGCAGGCCGGCATTCGGATAGATGCAGACATAGGTCTCGGCAACCTTTGACAGTTCCTCGGCATAGGGTCGCATCAGTGCCGCACCCAACGCGCAGTTCAGGCCAACCGTGAGCGGCTTGGCATGCCGGACGGAATTCCAGAAAGCAGACACCGTCTGACCGGACAGCACGCGTCCGGAGGCATCGGTCACCGTACCGGAGATCATGATCGGGAGCTTTTGCCCGGTCTCTTCAAAAAATTGATCGATGGCGAACAGAGCCGCCTTGCAATTGAGCGTGTCGAACACGGTCTCGACCAGCAGCACATCGGAGCCACCCTCAACCAGCGCGCGCGTCTGTTCGTGATAGGCAGCGACCAGCTGGTCGAAGCTCACGTTACGCGCGCCGGGATCATTGACATCAGGCGAGATCGAGGCGGTCTTCGGCGTCGGGCCAAGCGCGCCAGCAACGAAGCGCGGCTTGTCGGTGGTCGAGTATTTGTCGCAGGCGGCACGGGCGATGCGCGCTGCCTCGAGGTTCATCTCATAGGCGAGATGCGCCATGTGGTAATCATCCTGCGCGATTGACGTGGCGCCGAAGGTATTCGTCTCGATCAGGTCTGCACCCGCCGCCAGATACTGCTCGTGAATCTCGCGGATGATGTTCGGCTGAGTCAACGTCAGCAATTCGTTATTGCCTTTAACGAAAATTTCCTTGCCCGGCACCGCAAAATCCACAAAGCGCTCGCCGCGATAGTCTTCTTCGGTGAGTTTGTAGCGCTGAATCATGGTGCCCATCGCACCATCGAGAATCAGGATACGCTGCTCGAGCAGCGACCTCAGGGTGGCTTCGGTGGAGGAAATAGCGTCGCGTTTCATGGAAAGTTATTCTGGCACTGCACAAACGAAAAACCCGGCCTGCAAAGCGAAGCCGGGTCTGTGCGCCGCTTTAGCAGTATTTGTTCAGAGCGTCGTCGCTCATTGCGCCCGCAAGCTGGTTTTGACTTGAGTAATCAAATCGGCGCCTACTCATTATACGGGAATTCAGGCGGCACGCTGGAATGACTGCCCTGTTTTCATTGGAAAACCTTGCAGGAATGGTGCAGCCGCAAGCCGCTTGCCGCCGGGTTTTTGCAGCTCCGTGAGCCGCAACGCACCCTGACCGCAGGCGACGACGATACCCTGCGCGTCGGCGGCAAGGATTTCTCCGGGTTGCCCTGAAGAGGACTCGAGGCGGGCACGCCACAGCTTGAGTGGCGTCTCATTGAGATGGGCGAGCGCGCCGGGAAAAGGATTGAATGCTTGTATGCGCCGCACAAGCTGCTCAGCGGGCAAGCGAAAATCGAGGGCAGCCTCATCCTTGGAAATCTTCGTCGCGTAGCTCACACCGTCGTCAGGTTGCGGTGTTGCATGCAGCTTACCCGCTGACAGTTGCTTCAATGCCTCGACGATCATACGCCCACCGAGTAATGCCAACCGGTCGTGCAGCGTGCCCGTGGTGTCGGCTTCCGAGATCGGCTCGATGTGCTTCATGAGCATCGGCCCGGTATCAAGTCCCTCGTCCATCTGCATCAAGGTGATGCCTGTCTCGCGGTCACCGGCTTCTATCGCGCGATGTATCGGCGCCGCACCACGCCAGCGAGGCAGCAGCGATGCGTGAATGTTGATGCAACCCAGCGGCGGAATGTGCAGCATCGATGCCGGCAAGATCAGCCCGTAGGCCGCAACCACCATCACCTGATGCTCGGTGTTTTTCAATAGCGCATGTGCCGCCGCGGCTTCCGCCGGGAATTTGCCATCCAGGCGAAGCGACACGGGTTGTGCGACAGGCATGCCATGCGCGAGCGCGTATCGTTTTACCGGAGAGGGATGCAGCTGCATGCCACGACCGGCAGGGCGATCGGGCTGGGTCAGCACCAGGGGGATATCGAAGCCTGCATCATGCAAGGCGGCCAACGCGGTGGCGGCAAACTCGGGCGTACCGGCAAAAATGACTTTCATGCGGAGATTATAGGCGCGGCGGGCAGCGCACCACTGCTTCAGCGTGCGGCCATAGCGGGCTTGTCGCGCTTGAGTTCGCGTTCTTCTTTCTGAAGCTTGGTCTTGATACGGTTGCGCTTGAGCAGCGACAGGTACTCGACAAACACCTTGCCTTTCAGATGATCCATCTCATGCTGCACGCAGACCGCCAGCAGCCCGTCGGCATCGAATTCATGCGGATGCCCCTCCACATCCAGCGAGCGCACGCGCACACGCGAAGGTCGCTCGACGCCGTCATAAATGCCGGGCACAGACAAGCAGCCTTCTTCATACACCTGCCGATCATCGCTGCTCCAGATGATTTCAGGATTGATCAGGACTTGCAGCTGATCACGCGCCTCGGAGACATCGATAACGATCACCTGTTCATGCACATCCACCTGAGTGGCTGCCAATCCAATGCCTGGTGCGTCATACATGGTCTCGGCCATGTCCGCGACTAATTTCTTTAATCGTTCATCAAAGGCCGTGACCGGGCTGGCAATGTTGTGTAAGCGCGGATCGGGATAGCGAAGGATAGATAGCAGAGCCATACAGCTTTTGCGCAACAAGAATAAAAAAATGCAGCTTTGGAAGTCGGGAAATTTACCCGCTCATACACAATCTGCGGAAAAACCATCCAGCAAAAATTCCGCTGCCGCTTTGACACATCAGCAGCGACCACGCACGTGCTCAGAGAGCACGACAGGACAATGCGCGATGAAAAAGTGTAGCACAGCGACTCTGGTGAAACTGCCGGCGCGTATCGCTTGCAAGCTCGCACTGGCGACACTGCTGATCCAGATACCGGCGCTTGACGCTCACGCGGCAAGCGAGTGTGATTGGGCATCCGATGCGCCAAACGAGTATCGGGTTCAGCAAGGCGACACCCTGTGGGGTATCGCCTCCTTGTTCCTGAAAAATCCCTGGTGCTGGCCGCAGGTATGGGAGATCAACCGCGACAGCGTTCGCGATCCCCACTGGATCTATCCCGGGCAGCTGATCCTGCTGGACCGCATTCGCGGCGTGCTACGCGCGGGCGTATCCGAACAGAGCCCCCATTCATTACTTCGCTTGTCGCCAGCCGTACGTGCGCAAGCGCTGGATGCGCAACGTATTCCTGTGGTCGCCGAACCTGTGCTGCGCATGCTCTCGCGCATACGCTTGTTTGGCGTCGGCCAGCTCGATATCGCGCCGGTGATCGTCGGCATGACCGAAGGTCGGGCACTGGCGGGCGAGGGGGATTCGATTTTCGTTCGTGGTGACTTGGGCAATGAGCAAAACTTCGATGTGGTTCGATCGTCGGCACCTGTCACTGATCCCGATACCAATGACGTGCTGGGCATAGCCAGCCGGAAAGTGGGACGCGTCCGCCTGGCAACGCGCGGCACACTGACCCACCGCTTTGTGGTGACGGCGTCAGAGGCTGAGATGCAGACTGGAGACCGGCTGGTGCGTATCGCAGAGTCCTGGCAATCGCCAGCGTCTATCCGTGCGTCGGTCGCACCTGCAGGCAGGCTTGCCGGCATTCTCCACGAGGGGCGCTGGGCTGGTACGAATGATCTGGTGGTGCTCAATCGCGGCGAAAAACACGGGATCAGCCGCGGCAGCATCGTTCGGGTGGCGCGGCACGTTAGAATCCGCGCTGATGAACCCTCGCACGCGCTCCAGTCGTCTGAAGAGAACTCGTCTATTGCGCTGTTGCTGGTGCTTGGGGTTGCCGAGCGAATGTCAGTGGCGATGGTCATGCGCTCGCGCGACACCATCACGGTCGGCGATCTCGTTCTGCCTCCCTGAAACTTCACACCCATGACTGAATCCGAGGGACTTTCCGACTGGCTGCGACTGTCGCTTACTGACGGCGTCGGCACACAAACAGCCCGCGATCTGCTGAACCGGTTCGGCTTGCCTGAGCAAGTGTTCGGCGCCGGCTTCGCTGCATTACAAAAATGCGTGCCTGAAAAACTCGCACTCGCACTCAGTGCGCCGCCCTCCGAGCCGATTGCAGCGCAGATCGACCTCTCACTTGCGTGGGCTCGTCAGCCGGGCAACCGGGTGCTGACTCTGGCAGACCAAGACTATCCGCAATCGCTGCTCAGCATCCCGGATCCACCCGCGCTGCTGTACCTGAAAGGGCGAGCTGATTTGCTCTCGCGTCCCTCGGTGGCGATTGTCGGCAGCCGTAGCGCCACGCAACAAGGACTTCAAAACGCCGCGCGCTTCGCACAGTCACTAAGTCACGCCGGCCTGACCGTCATCTCCGGACTCGCGCTGGGCATAGACGGCAGCGCGCACGAGGGCGCGCTCAGTGCAGACCCGTCGCAGGGTTCTACCGTTGCGATCACAGGTACCGGGCTGGATCTCGTTTATCCGGCCAAGCATAGAGAGCTCGCACACCGAATCGCGGCTGACGGCTGTCTGGTCAGCGAATATCCATTAGGTACACCGGCCATTGCCGCCAACTTCCCGCGCCGCAACCGCCTGATCAGCGGACTCTCTCAGGGCGTACTGGTGGTCGAGGCAGCACTGCAATCAGGTTCACTGATCACGGCCAGAAGCGCGCTGGAGCAGGGACGCGAGGTATTTGCCATTCCCGGATCCATACACTCACCACTAGCTAAAGGCTGCCATCAGCTGATACGTCAGGGCGCCAAACTTGTCGAGTCGGCACAAGACATTCTTGAAGAATTGCGCTGGCAGCTTCCTGCCGCAAGCGATCGAAGCCATAGTTCGCCCGCAACGGCCAAGCTCTCAGAAACCGATGCGTTGCTTGAAGCTGCCGGGTACGATCCGGTGTCGGTCGACGAACTCGCAGAACGCACGCAGATGCCGCTGATGACGATTCATGCCAGTTTGCTGACGCTGGAAATGCAGGGCCGCATCGAGATGCTGGCGGGCGGCATGTATCGCCGTTTGCACTGAAGAACTTCATTCAAATTCATTTCAGTTGCGCCCTCCGTAGCCAAAAAAATCCTGCATCATGTTGATAATGACGCTGCGCCGGGTATTCATTCGTTATTCATAATGCGGGTCTGATTTATTCATTGCCAGATCTAATTGCATGAAATTAAAAGAAAATCAGCGCGAAAACAGGGAATAACTAATATCTTCCGAAGTTTTTTCGGCTATGTGCTTGTGCGATTGTGAAGTTAAGGCTACATTACAAATATGTTTGAGGTCCTCGTTTACCTTTACGAAACCTACTACCGCCCCGATGCCTGCCCGGATTCGGCAGTGCTCGCGAAAAAACTGTCGGCAGTCGGTTTCGAGGATGAAGAAATCTCGAAAGCGCTCGGGTGGCTGACTGACCTCGCAGAAACCACCAACGAGATGTTCAGCCAGCAAGCCAGGCAGACCGCCTTCTCGTTTGGTTTTCGCGTTTATGCAGACCGCGAATACGAACTTCTCGGCAGCGCAGCGATCGGTTTCGTCGAATTCCTGGAGTCCGCTGACGTCATCAACGCGTTGCAACGCGAAATCGTCATTGAGCGGGCTTGTGCGGCGAATGAGTCCCCGATCTCCCTCGACAAGCTGAAAGTCATCGTCTTGATGGTGCTCTGGAGTCAGGGCAAGGAACCCGATGGCCTGATGTTCGACGAGCTGTTCTTCGATGACGACGAAGCCGGCCCACCGGTGTATCACTGATCACTGATCCTCGTTTCACACCGCGGACGGCTCGCACCGACCGCTCCGGCGTTCCAAAAAATACAACGTCCTGGCTTCTCTCTGGATGTGGTGCTCTCACCCCGAAACGCTGCAGAGTCCGCACCGCAAGACTTGACAAAGCCCGTCTGGCTTGCGAAGTCTGCGACAACGCGCTTATCATTGGCCGCACAAGCGCTGAAGTTGTCAAATAGTTAGTGCCCACGCCCGGCTCTGCCCTTTCATACAGTGGAGGGATCGGGTCCAGGCCTTACGGCCTGCAGTCTGCTGCCCCCCTGACTCGGATACATCATGACCAAAACGCTCATCATTGCTGAGAAGCCCTCTGTCGCAAATGACATTGCGAAGAGCTTGGGCGGCTTTACCAAGCACGATGAGTACTTCGAGTCTGACGACTACGTGCTGTCCTCTGCGATCGGCCACCTGGTCGAAATCGCGGCGCCCGAGGAATACGACGTCAAACGCGGCAAATGGTCGTTTGCCAATTTGCCAATGATTCCTCCGCATTTCGCGCTCAATCCGATTCAAAAGACCGAGTCGAGACTGAAGCTGCTCAACAAATTACTGAAACGAAAAGACGTCGGTGAGATCATCAATGCCTGTGACGCGGGACGCGAAGGCGAGCTGATCTTCCGGCTGATTGTCCAGTACGCAAAAGCCAGGCAACCCGTCAAGCGGCTGTGGCTGCAATCGATGACCCCGGGCGCGATTCGTGACGCGTTCACTCATCTGCGCGCAGACGACGATATGTTGCCGCTGGCCGACGCGGCCCGCTGCCGCAGTGAGGCGGACTGGCTGATCGGCATCAATGGCACACGCGCGATGACCGCGTTCAATTCGAAAGAGGGTGGTTTTTATCTGACGACCGTGGGACGCGTGCAAACGCCAACTCTATCGATCGTGGTTGAGCGCGAAGAAAAGATCAAGCAATTCGTCCCACGCGATTTCTGGGAAGTACGTGCTGAGTTCGTCTGCGCAGGTGGCGTCTACGAAGGCCGCTGGCTCGATACCACGTTCAAAAAAGACGAGGCCGATCCGGAGAAAAAAGCCGAGCGCCTGTGGAGCAAGGCCGCCGCCGAATCCATCGTCGCCGCTTGCCGCGGCAAGGCGGGCAGTGTCACCGAAGAATCCAAGCCCAGCACCTCGATGGCACCGGCGCTGTTCGACCTGACCAGCCTGCAGCGAGAGGCCAATGCGCGCTTCGGTTTCTCGGCCAAGAACACGCTGGGACTTGCGCAGGCATTGTACGAAAAGCACAAAGTGCTGACCTACCCGCGAACAGATTCCAAGCACCTGCCGGAAGATTATCTGCCGACGGTCAAGCAAACGCTGGAATCACTGGGTGAAAGCAATAACTATTACCCGCTGTCAGCGCAAATCCTGAATAACAACTGGGTCAAGCCAAACAAGCGCATCTTCGACAACACGAAGATCAGCGATCACTTTGCGATCATCCCAACCGGTCAGTGGCCCAAGTCACTGTCCGAGCCCGAGCAGAAGCTGTATGACCTCGTGGTACGTCGATTCATGGCGGTATTCTTCCCGGCGGCCGAGTATCTGGTCACCACGCGATTTACCGAAGTGTCGGGCCATCAGTTCAAGACCGAAGGCAAGATACTGACCAACCCGGGTTGGCTTACCGTTTATGGCAAAGAAG
>JBEDGK010000284.1:0-8909 GCA_041174665.1 Pseudomonadota bacterium | reverse complement strand
ACACCATCGCGGTGCGGCTGCTGCCCACGGGCACCCAATAGGCAGCTGACAAACGCCCTTCTTATTCCCGATTGCAGGGAATCTATAGCAAGCCGCTCGTGTACTGCACCAGCGGCTTTTTCATTGGTGCTGGCAAAAGTCCGGCCTCGTCAAAGCTGAATCTCGGCTGAGGTTTTCGGGCTACACTCGTCGGCACTGCAGTATCCCCCTCTACATTAATAACTAGATTCGAGAGACAGCCCCATGATACGAGTACTCAAGGCCGGCCAAACCGTCGCCCAGAAAGCCCAGAACGAAAACAGCGTCCGCGATACCGTCACTGGCATCCTCTCAGACATCGAGGCTCGCGGCGATGCGGCTGTCGCGGAGCTGTCGAAGAAATTCGACAGTTGGTCACCCGCTAGCTTTCGTCTGTCCGACGATGAGATTGCCAAGTGCGTCCAATCCTTGTCGCGGGGCGAAGTGGATGACATCAAGTTCGCGCAGCAGCAGGTGCGTAATTTTGCGAAGATCCAGCGCGAGTCGATTCGCGATGTCGAGGTCGAGACCCTGCCCGGCGTGATCCTCGGTCACAAGAACTTACCGGTAGAGAGCGTGGGCTGCTATGTCCCCGGCGGTAAATTCCCGCTGGTCGCTTCCGCACACATGGGCGTGGTGACGGCCAAGGTGGCGGGTGTCGATCGCATCCTCGCTGCGTCGCCACCGATCAATGGCGCACCGAACCCGGCGGTGGTCGCGGCGATGCATCTGGGTGGCGCAGACGAAATTTATACTTTCGGTGGCGTGCAGGCGATCGGTGCCATGGCGATCGGTACCCAGACCATCAAGCCGGTATCGATGCTGATCGGCCCCGGCAATGCCTTCGTCGCGGAAGCCAAGCGCCAGTTGTTCGGCCGCGTCGGCATTGACCTGATTGCCGGGCCGACCGAGACCTTGGTGATCGCCGATGACACGGTCGATGCCGAAATGTGCGCGACCGACCTGCTCGGTCAGGCTGAGCATGGTTTCAACACCCCTGCGGTGCTGCTGACAAATTCCGAAAAGCTCGCACGCGAGACCATGGCCGAGATCGAGCGACTGCTGAAGATCCTGCCGACTGCAAATACCGCCTCAGTCTCCTGGCGCGACTATGGCGAAGTCATCGTCTGCGATACCGTCGATGAAATGGTCAGCGAAGCCGATCGCATTGCGTCCGAACATGTGCAGGTAATGACGCGCGACGACGACTACTTTCTGAACAATATGCGCAACTACGGCGCGCTGTTCCTCGGCCCGCGCACCAATGTCGCCTATGGTGACAAGGTGATCGGTACCAACCACACCCTCCCCACTGGCAAGGCCGCACGCTACACCGGTGGCCTGTGGGTCGGCAAGTTCATCAAGACCTGCACCTATCAGAAAGTGCTAACCGACGAGGCCAGCACCATGGTCGGCGAGTACTGCTCTCGCCTGTGCGCAATCGAGGGCATGATCGCTCACGGCGAACAGGCGAACCTGCGTGTGCGCCGGTACGGCCGGCAGGATGTCCCGTATGGTGGCGTTCCGGCCTGAGCGCGGAGGCCATCGTGACACTATCTGCTCCGAATTTCCGGCTCGACGGAAAATCAGCACTCGTCACCGGTGCCAGTCGCGGCATCGGACTGGCGGCGGCTGTCGCGCTGGCGCAAGCCGGTGCAGCGGTGACACTCGCCGCCCGCTCTGAGGATGAGCTCGCCACCGCCTGCAAGGACATTCATGCGAATGGTGGCAAGGCCGACTATGTGGTGATCGATGTCACCGATGCAAACGCTATCGAGAACATGGTCAGTGCGCGCGGTCCGTTTCATATCCTGGTTAACAATGCGGGGATGAATCGTCCCAAGCCGCTGGTGGAAGTGACGAATGAGGATATCGACGATATTTTCACGTTGAACGTTCATTCGGTGTTCTATTTGACACGCGCGGTCGCGCGTGGACTAATAAACGCTGGCCAGCCCGGTTCCATCATCAATATCTCTTCGCAAATGGGCCATGTCGGTGCGCCAAGGCGCACCATCTATTGCGCAAGCAAGCACGCGATCGAGGGCATGACCAAGGCGCTAGCCTGGGAACTCGGCCAGCAAAATATTCGAGTCAATTCCATCTGCCCGACCTTCATCGAAACTGCGCTCACCAAGGGCATGTTCGATGATCCGGCATTCAAGCAATCCGTGATCAGCAAGATCGCGCTTGGCCGCATCGGCCAGATTGAGGAAGTGATGGGCTCGGTGGTCTTTTTGGCCAGCGAGGCCTCCAGCCTCGTGACCGGTAGTGCGCTGATGCTGGATGGGGGCTGGACCGCGGCCTAGGGCGGCCATACAAGACAACCACACAAAAACAAAATTAGGAGACAACATGAAAGCAAGCGAAGTTACTGGCGGCCGGCCAGTCACTGTGATCGGTACCGGACTGGTCGGCGCCGGGTGGGCGATCGTGTTCGCACGCGCCGGCCTGAATGTACGCCTGTTTGATCTCAATCCACAGGTGCTGGAGAGCGCGCCAGCACTGGTCGCGCAACAGCTCGATGGTCTGGATTCGTATGGCTTGTTGAAAGAATCTGTCGATACGATACGGGCACGCATCACCGTCGTGCCCGATCTGAAACAATCGCTCGCTGGTGCCTGCTATGCACAGGAATCTGTGCTGGAAAAAGTCGATGTCAAGCGCGAGCTGGTCGAAGAGATCGACGGCTTTGGCTTTGATGAGCTGATCGTTGGCAGCTCGACCTCCGGCATACCGGCATCAGACTTTGGTCTTGATCTGAAGATGTCGCCGCGTATTCTCGTCTCGCATCCAGTGAACCCGCCCTATCTGGTACCCATCGTCGAGCTAGTCGGCTCGCCACAAACGTCCAAGGCCACCATCGATTTTACCGACAAGCTGATGCAGGCCGCGAACATGTCAGTGGTGCGAGTGAACAAGGAAACCGAAGGCTTCGTGCTGAACCGCTTGCAAGCCGTGCTGCTGCGCGAGGCATGGACATTGGTGGCTGACGGCGTCTGCAGCTGCGAAGATATTGACAAAACTATACGTGACGGGCTTGGATGGCGCTGGTCATTCATGGGTCCATTCGAGACGATTGATCTGAACGCACCGAATGGTGTCGCCGATTATGCGGCACGCTTTGGCCCGCTGTTCCATCGCATCGCTCAGTCGCGCGACCAAAAGCGCTCGTGGGATGAGCCGCTGGTAAAAGAAGTCGAATCACAGCGCCGTCAGTATGTAAAGCAGAATGAACTGAACACCCGCCGCGCATGGCGCGACGATCAGCTGATGAAATTTGCGGTGCATCGCGAGCGCTCCTCGGACAAATAGGCGAACCCATGAAAACATCGCGTCTTTGCAATACGACACTTGCTACCCTGTTGGGCGCCCTATCGATCAGCATCGCTGCGCAAGCAGCCGACCAAGGTACGCCGTATCAGATGCCAGCCGGCGCTGCCGATCATGATGATCCCATGATCGTCGCAGGCTATCGCGCGATCTTCACCTGCTCCGCATATTTTCTGATGAACCGTCCGTTGGACGATATCAAGCGCGTGGAGCTGGTCGATGTCGAAGGCCGCGGTTTTCCCGATCCGGTGATCGACGAGAAACGGCAGCTGGTGATCGCGAAAGACCCGAGCGGCAAATTTACGCGCATTGCGGCATTCCGTGACAGCATGGGTTGCACCGTGCTGCCACCGAACTGGACCGAGAGGGATGTGCGGCGCCTGCCCTATGTGTCGTATGCGCCGGCACCGGATCTGAGCAAAGTGCCTTTCCCAGAAGGCGACAAGAGCCCACTGCCGCCCAGCGGCCTCGACCGTCGCTTCGAAAACCTGGAAATCGTGCTCGAGCGCGCGTTCGATGGCGTCTCCCATGCGAAAAAACCGGGGACGGTCACCACCTCGGTACTCGTGATCAAGCTTCGCCCGAATGGCGAGCAACTGATCGCCGAGCGCTACCGACCGGGCTTCGGTATCTTTTCAGGTTATCGCACCTGGTCGACCACCAAGAGCATCACCGCCGCGCTGGTGGGCATCGCCAGCAAACAGGGCTTGTTGACGCTTGATGCGCCGGTCGCAGTGCCGGAATGGCCTGAGGGCGACGCGCGACGCGCAATCACGTATGAGCAGCTGATGTGGATGTCGAGCGGACTGAGCAGCGGCGGGCCGAATTCGGCAGCCGTGTATTTCGGTGGACAGGATGTGATCAGCGCAGCAACTGGCACCTCCCTGGAAGCTTCACCCGGCACGCGCTGGAAATACGCGAACAATGACACGCTGCTGCTGATGCGTTCGATCCGTCACCTGTTGAATGATGATCTGCGCTACCTACGCTTCCCTTACGATGAGCTGTTGCACCCACTGGGTATGTACAACACCCGAATGGAAGTCGATCATCAGGGGAATTTTGTCGCTTCCAGTCAAACCTACACCACCGCGCGCGATCTCGCGCGCTTTGGCATCCTGCTCGCGCGTGATGGCGTACACAAGGGCAAGCGCCTGCTGCCCGAGGGCTTTGTCAAATTTGTCAGCTCGCCGGCACCGACCAAACCGCCAATACCGAATGAGTGGGGCTACGGTGCGCAATTCTGGTTGCTGGATACGATGCCTGGCATACCAAAAGGGACCTTTACCACCTTCGGTAACAAAGGCCAATATGTGAGCGTCGTGCCTTCCGAAGGCCTCGTGATCGTTCGCACCGGCGTTGACCCAAACGGTATCGAGTACAAACAAGACCGGCTAGTGGCAGAAGTGCTGCAGGTGCTGGGCAGAGCCCCGAAGCAGTGACAGGCAGATCCCATGCATACTCCGCCCAGCTCCACTGACCTGATCGATTCACGTTACGCATTCATCCGTTTACTATTCGCGCTGGCGATCATGACTCTGGGTAGCGTGGGCATGTATGTCGTCGTCGTTGTGCTACCCGTCGTGCAGGCGGAATTCGGTATCACGCGCGCGGATGCCTCGCTGCCATACACCGTGCTGATGCTGGGTTTCGGTTTCGGCGGCATCCTGATGGGACTCTGGTCCGACAAGTTCGGCGTGTTCCGAGTGCTTCTGATCGGCGCGGCAGGAAATCTACTCGGCTTTCTGTGGGCCAGCCAGTCACCGAATATTCTCAGCCTAGCCTTTGCGCACGGCATGATCGGGATGTTCGGCGGCTCGGCGAGCTTTGCGCCACTGATGGCAGACACAGCGCTCTGGTGGAACAGGCGGCGCGGTATTGCGGTGGCGATCTGCGCCAGCGGTAATTATCTGGCGGGGACGCTGTGGCCACCGATCATGCAATCGGGCATTGATCATGTCGGCTGGCGACAGACTTATCTGATGATTGGCGTGGTCTGCGGTATCGGTATCACCTTGCTGGCTTTGCGGCTGCGCCCACGTCCGCCTTTACATGACGGATCGCGTCCGCCCGGCATGCCCTCGCACGCACACCCATCTGATCGACCTTTCGGACTCAGCCTCAATCAGGCGCAGCTGCTGCTGGCGATTGCCGGACTCTCTTGCTGTGTTGCGATGTCCATGCCCCAGGTGCATATCGTCGCGTATTGCAGTGACCTGGGCTTTGGCGCTGCACGCGGCGCGCAAATGCTGTCACTGATGCTGGGATTTGGTATCGCCAGCCGACTGATCTCGGGCTTCATCTGCGACCGCATCGGTGGGCTGCGTACACTGATGCTGGGCTCAGTACTTCAGGGCACCGCACTCTTGATGTTCCTGCCGTTCGATGGACTGGTATCGCTGTATGTCATCTCAGCCATGTTTGGTCTGTTCCAGGGCGGCATCGTGCCTTCTTACGCCATCATCGTGCGTGAATATTTTCCACCGGCCGAAGCCGGCGCGCGTGTCGGCGCGGTACTGACCGCCACCCTGTTCGGCATGGCGCTCGGTGGCTGGATGTCGGGCAAGGTGTTCGATCTCACTGGCTCGTATCATGCCGCATTCATCAACGGCATCCTGTGGAATCTGCTGAACCTGAGCATCGCCGTGTGGCTGTACTGGCGGGTCGGGGGTTTCCATCGCAGCGCGAAAATCGCCTGAATATCTATCCGAAAGGAGCGTCAGATGACGACCAAGATCTGGGAGGCCTATGCGCTGCGCTACGCGCACATGCCGCGTCGCCGGCTGGAAAACTTCATCGCGCATGACCTGCATGATGCGGCGATGGACATGGATTATTTTGTCTGGTTCCTGAAGTCCGGGAACGAAATCATCCTGATCGACACCGGCTTCGGCGCCGAGGCTGCCCAGCGACGCAAGCGCAATCTGCTACGCTGCCCGATTGATTCGCTGAAGGCCGCCGGCATTCATCTGCAAGATATCCGCGATACGATCATCACGCATGCGCATTACGATCATGCGGGCAATACCGAAAAGCTGAAGAATACTTGCTTTCATTTGCAGGAAAAAGAAATGTCTTACGCAACCGGCAAGGACATGCGGCACCGCTTCTGTCGACATGCATATGACGCGAAAGATGTCTGCGAGCTAGTGATGGCCAACTTCGAGGAGCGCGTGGCCTTTCATGATGGCGCATATGAACTGAGGCCCGGCATCACCGTGCATTGGGTCGGCGGACATACGCGCGGGCTTCAGGTAGTCCGTGTACACACCGAGCGCGGCTGGATCGTTATCGCGTCCGATGCGTCGCATTATCTGGAAAACCTGCGCAATCGCTCGCCCTTCCCCATCGTGATCGACAGCGGCGACATGCTGGCAGCGTATGAGCTGATCGAAACGCTCGCGGAGTCGCCGGATCACGTGATTCCCGGGCATGATCCGCTGGTGATGCAGAGCTACAAGAGCGTCGGACCGGCGGAACTGGAGATTGTGTCGCTGGTGGAGCCGGCTTGAAAAGTCTCACCGCAGGGTGTCACTGCCAGAGTACGGATGAATTCCGACCTTCGCTGGAGCGACGATTTTTAAGCAGGTGGCTTTTCGTCGCGGTTCGCGGTTGGGACGGCGCGGCTCTCACATCGTCACCCCAGTGCCAACCGAGATTCATGGTCAATCAGGCAGAGAAATATCAATGAGGAGCATGCCTCTTCATCCCACCTTGCGCAACAAATTCTCCGCCATCTTGATGCTCGCAATATCAATCAGCCGCCCATCAAGACTCACCGCGCCCCGCCCGTCCTTCTGCGCCTGTTCCATCGCCTCCATGATGCGCCGCGCATAGGCCAGCTCTTCCTCGCTCGGCGAGAAGACGCGATTCGCGATCTCGATCTGGGTCGGGTGGATGCACCACTTGCCCTCGTAGCCCAGTGCCGCACCGCGACGGGCGACCGCCTCATACTCCTGCGGGTCGGAAAAATTCGCAAACGGCCCATCGATAGGCCTCAGACCATGGGCACGCGCCGCCACCAACATCCGCGACATCGCGAAATGCCACATGTCGTTGGAATGGAAGGCTCGAGAGCCATCCGCCGCCGCCGGCGTCAGCACGCCGTAGTGAGGATCATTACCGCCAATGAAAGTCGATCGCGCACGCGTGCTGGCACCATAATCGCCCACGCCGAAGCTGAGTGCCTCGATGCGCTTGGAACAGCCCGCTATCGCCTCGACATTTGACATGCCGAGCGAGGTCTCGATCAGCAGATCGAAACCGACGCGCCTCTCCCGCTTCTTGGCGATCTCGATCTGTGTGACTAGCATATCGAGTGCATACACGTCGTCCGGAACACCCACCTTCGGAATGAGCAACATATCCAGACGGGGGCAGTTTTCCATCACCTCGATCACATCACGGTACATGTACTCCGTGTCGAGTCCATTGATGCGCACCTGAAGAACCTTGCTTCCCCAATCAATATCATTCAGTGCGGCGATCGCATTGGCGCGCGCGGCGACTTTTTCACCGGGTGCCACGGCATCTTCCAGATCGAGAAAAATCACGTCAGCCGCTGATTGCGCTGCCTTGTCAATGAAATGGGGATTAGAGGCTGGAACCGCTAGCTGCGAGCGCTGGCGACGGGCAAATGCAGGCTCGATGATGGTCGCGCTCACGTGGCCTCCTTTCGTTATTGTTATTTGGGATGCAAGGTATGCGCACTATAGACGCCCGACTCGTACCGAACCAATGAATAATTCAGGCGATTATGCAGTATTACAGAATAATCACTAGCCTTGGTAAGCGATCATGTCGCGCTGACGGACCGGCTTGCGCGAGCGTTTTTGCTCAGTCAGCATGGGTATCAGCTCTTTGAGCAGCTCGACCAGACGCAGCGATGCCGGCGAAAGCGCCTGTCCGCGTGCGGTGATCACCGCCACTCGACGCGACATCGTCGGATTAATGATGCGCAGCGCGTGAGTACCGGCATCGATTTTCGCTGGCAGCGCCACGCCCGGCAGGATGGCCGCGCCCAAACCTGTGCTGGCCATCGAGATGAGTGTCTGCGCCTGCGTGAATTCATAGCGAAGCGTAAAGCGCAGCCGCTTTTCTTTCATGGTCTCTTCGATCATGTTGCGCATTGCGGTCGCCTGGTTCAGCACCAGCAAAGGCATCTCGGCCAGCGCCGCCAAAGGAACGGTATCCTTGTCGGTGTCGAGCAAGCGCTTCGGCACAAGCGCATAGAAAGGATCGTCCATCAGGGTCTCGAAATGGAACTCGGATGTGTCAATCTGCGGTCCGATACCAAAGTCCACCTCCCGCCGCCGCACGCTGTCGAAAATCTGCTCGGACGCCAATTCGCGCACCGAGACTTCGATGCCTGGATACTCGGCTTCGAAGGCCGCCAGCGCGCGCGCAAGCCGGGTCTCGGCAATGGTCGGCGAGCAGGACATTGATACCTTGCCCTTGCGTATATCCGCCGATTCACGAATCTTGCGTAAGCCCTGCTCGACCTCCATCAGCGCGCGCTGCGCGCAATCCAGCAATTGCTGACCTTCTTCCGTCAGCCT
>JBEDGK010000283.1:0-9643 GCA_041174665.1 Pseudomonadota bacterium | reverse complement strand
TTCAACGTCTTTGCCAATGCCTTGAATCGTGTTGCAGCCAGCCAGCGCGAAGTTTGCGACAAGCAGGATGGCGAGGATGTTTTTCATGATGGGCTCCCTGAATACAGATACTTGGTATTACAGACCGCGTACGTCAACAAAGTGACCTGCAACGCCAGCTGCGGCCGCCATCGCGGGACTGACGAGATGCGTGCGCCCGCCCGCGCCCTGACGTCCCTCGAAATTGCGGTTGGAGGTCGACGCGCAGCGCTCGCCCGGCTCCAGACGGTCAGCATTCATGGCGAGGCACATCGAGCAGCCCGGCTCGCGCCACTCAAAACCGGCGTCTTTGAAAATCTTGTCCAGACCTTCTCGCTCGGCCTGCTCTTTCACCAGGCCAGAGCCCGGAACCACCATCGCCAGTTTCACGTTCGATGCGCGATGCTTGCCACGCACAACGGCAGCTGCAGCCCGCAGATCTTCAATGCGTGAATTGGTACAAGAGCCGATGAAGACTTTATCAATGCGAATATCGGTGATCGGCGTGTTGGGCTTGAGGTTCATGTAGACCAGTGCCTTTTCCATGGCGTCGCGCTTGACCGGATCTTTTTCCTTGTCAGGGTCGGGCACGCGCGCGTCTACGGGCACCACCATCTCGGGCGAGGTACCCCAGGTGACTTGCGGACGAATCTCGGCAGCATCGATCATCACCACCGCATCAAATTTTGCATCCGGATCGGAATGCAATGTGCGCCAGTAGGCGACCGCCTGATCCCATTGCGGGCCGACCGGTGCGAACGGTCGACCTTTGACGTAATTGATCGTGGCGTCATCGACCGCGACCATACCAGCGCGCGCACCCGCTTCGATGGCCATGTTGCAGACGGTCATGCGGCCTTCCATGGTCAGCGAGCGGATCGCCGAACCGGCAAATTCGATCGCATAACCCGTGCCGCCGGCCGTGCCGATTTTGCCGATGATGGCCAGCACAATGTCTTTGGCGGTGACGCCTGGGCCCAGCTTGCCTTCGACCTGGATGAGCATCGCCCTGGATTTTTTTGCGAGCAGCGTCTGGGTGGCCAGCACATGCTCGACCTCGGAGGTGCCGATGCCATGCGCGAGGCAGGCAAATGCGCCATGGGTGGACGTATGCGAGTCGCCGCAGACCACAGTCATGCCGGGTAGCGTCGCGCCCTGCTCCGGCCCGATCACGTGCACGATGCCCTGACGCTTGTCATTCATGTTGAAGTAGGTGAGCTCGTAATCCTTCGCGTTCTGGTCGAGCGTCTCGACCTGCAGCCGCGATATCGGATCGGCGATGCCGCCGGCGCGATTGGTGGTCGGCACATTGTGGTCAGCGACCACCAGATTCGCCGATGTGCGCCACGGCTGACGGTTGGCCAGCTTCAGCCCCTCGAAAGCCTGCGGGCTGGTCACTTCGTGGATCAGGTGGCGGTCAATGTAGAGAACGGCGGTGCCGTCGTCGGCGGTATGCACCACGTGGGACTGCCAGAGTTTGTCGTAGAGGGTTTGGGCCATGGGGAGACGGGGCAAATTGCCCGGCAAATCAAGGAAAACAGCCCCAAATTATGCCACACCAACCTTTGACCAAGTCCCGTTCGGGAGCGGTTTTGCTCGACCGATCCCGATTGAAACCCGTCTCAGCCTCGGGCTTTCGCCTGCTGATAGAGCGGCAGTACACGCTCGGAGTAATTGGTCAGATCCTTCACCCGATCTGCCCGGGACGGGTGGGTGGACATGAATTTCGGCGGCTCGTTGCCGCCCGTCTGCCCCATTTTCTGCCAAAGGGTGATGGCCGCGCGAGGATCATAGCCTGCGCGCGCTGCCAGCTCGACACCGATACGATCGGCCTCGGTTTCGTGTGCGCGCGAATTCGGCAAACCGAGCAGGCCCTGATAGGCGTACTCCATGCCTCTTTGCCCGATCTGCCCGACACCGGCCACTGCGGCGACAATGGAAATGCCAATACCGGCAATCGCCTGCTCGGACGCGCGCTCGCGGGAGTGCTCGCGCAATGCATGAGCGATCTCGTGACCCATCACCGCAGCCAGTTCATCGTCAGAAATTTTCAGCTTCTCGATCAATCCGGTATAGAAGGCGATTTTCCCGCCGGGCATGCACCAGGCATTCACGTCATTGGAGGTCAGCACATTGACTTCCCATTTCCAGCTCAGCGCATCCTTGCGGAAGGCCGGAGTCTGTTTGATCAGCTTGTCAGCAATCGTCTTGACGCGCTCGTATTGCGCCGTGTCGGCGTTCAGCTTGCCCTTTTTTTCTGCCTCGGCCAGCACCTGCGCATACTGTTTGTTGGCGCTCTGTTCGATCGCCTCCGCCGAGACTGCCATGCGCTGAGTGCGATCTACACCCACCGTGCCCGCTTGCGTGGTTTGCACCGTCTGACAAGCCCCCAAAGGAAGCGCCAGCAGTGCCATCAGCGCTCCGCGATACAGCATCAATCTCATGACTCTCTCCGTGCTTCTGCCTGCCAGTGATAACTCAGCATTGCCGCCAGTAGCCCGAGCAAGGACATGAGCGCGGCAATCAAATAGACCGGACGGGCGCCCAATGTATCCCAGCAAGCTGACAGCAGCAAGCCGCCCAGCGTGCCTCCCAGCCCGTACGAGATGCTGATGAACAGTGCCTGACCGCGCGCTTGCAGGGGTCCGGAAAACCAACGCTGCAAGGTCGCGACCGACGCCGAATGATGCACACCAAATGTCGCCGCATGCAGCACTTGCGCAAGCAACAGCACGATCAGCGACTGAGCGCCGACACCGATCATCAGAAAGCGCACCACCGCGATCGCCAGACTGAACAGCATTAAGGGACGAATGCCGAAGCGGCGAAACAACGGCGCCTGGTAAAAAAAGAACATGATTTCCACCAGCACGCCCAACGACCACATCAGGCCGATCACGGTCTTGCTGTAGCCAATATCGGACAAGTAAAGCGAGTAGTACACATACAGCGATGAGTGCGCCGCCACCATCATGAAGGTCGAGACAAAAAACGCCAGCACCTGCCGCTGCCGCAGCAAGCTGCGTACCGAAGGCGTTTCATGCCAATGGCTCGCGGGCGCGTCTTCGCTCATGTTCAGCGTCACGCCGCAGACCATCAGCAAGAGAGAGAGCGCGATCCACGGCATCAGCGCGATACCCTGCCAGTCGAGCAACTGACCTGACAACATGACCGCTACAATGAAACCGACCGAACCCCAGAGCCGCAGCCGTCCATAGTGCGTGAGATCACCGCGCATCGCGGACAGCATCAGTGCCTCGGAGATCGGTCCCTGTGCGCTAGTGAACAGATTCACCGTCACCATCAGCGCAAAGAAAAAACCAAAGCTCTCGCCCCAGAACATGCCACAAAACGCCATCGCTGCTGCAGCTGAGGTAAAGCGCAGCACGTTGACCCGCTGCCGCGTGTGATCTGCCACCCAACCCCACAGATTGGGGCCAAAGATACGCATCACCTGCATCAGCGACATCAGTATGCCGATCTGGGCGGCGCTGATGCCTTTGTCCGCGAAGTACAGGCTTGCATAAGGCGAAAACACGCCCACGTAGCCGTAATACGCGAAGAAGAACAGCGCGAAGTTGAGCGACTGGGCGGGTTTGGAAGCTGGGGTCACAGAAATCACGAATGGTTGCCGAAATCATCGGGCCCCGGCGCGGGCGGCGATGAGGGCAGCACCCAATGCCATCGGCCGGGCCGATGCCAGGGCGCAGTGCCCTTACGATGTTGAGTACGAATGACTGACGTCGCCGCACTGGGCGCGGTGACGCAACGCATGATCCATGAGCACCAGCGCGAGCATCGCCTCGGCGATTGGCGTTGCACGTATGCCTACGCAGGGATCATGGCGACCGAAGGTCTCGACCATCACCGGATTGCCGTCGCGGTCTATCGAGCGACGTGGGGTGCGTATACTGGACGTGGGCTTGATCGCGATGGATACCGTGATGTCCTGACCAGACGAAATACCCCCCAGAACGCCGCCGGCGTTATTGCCTACAAACCCATCCGGCATGATCTCATCGCCGTGCTCAGTGCCCTTTTGCGCAACCGAACGGAAGCCAGCGCCAATCTCCACGCCTTTCACCGCATTGATACCCATCATCGCATAGGCGATATCCGCATCGAGCTTGTCGAACAGTGGCTCGCCCAAACCGACCGGCACCTGCTGCGCCACGATATCGATCCGCGCGCCGCAGGAATCTCCAGCCTTGCGCAGATCGTCCATGTATGACTCCAGCCGGGGAATGATATCGGCGTTCGCCGCGAAAAAAGGATTGTCGTGAACATGATCCCACGACTGGAAAGGAATCGGGATCTCGCCCAGCTGGCTCATGCATCCGCGGAAAGTGGTGCCATATTGCAGCTGCAGCCATTTGCGCGCGATTGCCGCTGCGCCCACGACCGGCGCGGTCAGTCGCGCGGAAGAACGCCCTCCACCGCGCGGATCGCGAATGCCGTATTTATGCCAGTAAGTGAAATCCGCATGACCAGGACGGAAGCGATCGACGATGTTGCCGTAATCCTGGCTGCGCTGATCTTCATTGCGTATCAGCAGTGCGATTGGCGTGCCGGTGGTCTTGCCCTCATAGACGCCGGAGAGAATCTCGACGGTGTCGGATTCTTTGCGCTGCGTGACATGGCGCGAGGTGCCCGGCTTGCGACGGTCGAGCTCGGGCTGAATGTCGGCCTCCGACAACGGCATGCCCGGCGGACAGCCATCGATCACGCAACCGATGGCGGGACCGTGAGATTCGCCGAAGGTGGTGACACAAAAGAGCTTACCTATTGTATTGCCAGACATGGTGAGGAAAATGACGTGTGCGAAAAACCATCATTTTACCAGCGGCGGCCTCCCAAAGAAGTCCGCCAGCCATCTCCACAGCGCGCGCAGATACTCCGGCTGCTTCAGGCACAGTGCGATCAGCACCGCCAGATTCATCATCGCGGTGGTTGCAAAGATCTCTGGCACGGACAGACCTGCTTGCAACAGCATCATCGCCAGCAGCGCCGCCACCACCATGAACAGGGCGTTGAGGATATTCATCCCGCCAATGATGCGCGATAGATGGCTGCGCTCGGCACGCGTCTGTATGAGCGTGAATAAAGGTACGACAAAAATACCGCCCGCCATGCCGAGCATCAGGCAGTCGACCAGGATGCGGACCTGCTCGCCGAACAACAGATCCTGCGCGATCAGCAATGAAGGCATGGGCCCAAGGCTGGCGAAATACAGATCAATACCGAATGCGGTCAGCCCCAGCGCGCCGAGCGGCACCAATCCCAGCTGCAGGCGTCCGCCAGACAAACGCTCGCACATCAGTGAACCCGCGCCGATGCCAAGAGAAAACGCGGTGAGCAAGACAGCGAAAATCTCCGGCGCGCCATGCAATACATCACGCGCATAAACAGGGAATTGGGCAAGCACGATCGCGCCGAAAAACCAGAACCAGGAATTAGCCAGCATCGCAGCGAACACGTCGGAGCGGCTGGCGGCAAAGCGCAAGTTGCGCAGCACCTCCGGGAAGGGATTGCGGCTGATCGCAAGCTCGGGCACCGGCGCGGGTGTCGAGGGCACGGCCAACGTGAACAACAAACCGAAGATGGCCACGAGTACGGTCGACCAGATGATCATGTGCACGCCAATCGCACCCCAACTCACCAGACCGGCACCGATCAGCTGGCCGGTGAGTATGCCGACAAAGGTACCCATCTGCACCATGCCATTGCCACCCACCAGCTCACCCGCATCAAGATGCTGCGGCAGGTAGGAATGCTTGACCGGCCCGAACAAGGTCGAGTGCAAGCCCATGCCCACCACGGCGAGTACCAGAACCCACAACTGATGCGTGTACCACCCCACCGCCGCCACCAGCATGATGAGGATTTCCAGCACTTTGACGAAACGCATTAGCCGCGCCTTATCATACTTGTCGGCCATCTCGCCGGCGGTGGCTGACGCCAGCATGAAAGGAAGGATGAAAAGACCGGCGATCAGATTGTTGAGCAGGCCAACATTCAGCGAGGTCCATGCCGCCGCATCGAAGGTGATCACGGTCACCAGCGCCGTCTTGAACAGATTGTCATTGAAAGCGCCGAGAAACTGCGCGCCAAAAAAAGGAGCAAAACGACGCTGGGTCAGTAGTGCAAACTGGCCTGAACTCACTCGGTAAATTCCCTGATTTTATTTTTCTGCAGCATCTACTCTTCCGTAGTTTCGGACGGCCAGTCGCGGATGTAGGCCTTGAGCATTTTGTTCTCGAAGCTCTGCTCTTCGAACACGGCTTTGGCCACATCGTAAAAGGACATTACGCCCAACAGCACCTTGCCGTTAAGGACAGGCACATAACGCGCATGGCGCTCCAGCATCACGCGGCGGACCTCATTGATTTCGGTGTCAGGCGAGATCGTCAGCATCTCGCGATCCATGTGATCGCCGACCGTGCCGGCGATCGTTCCACGATGACGGTGCACGGCTTTCATCACTTCGCGAAAGCTCAGCAGTCCGACCAGCGAACCGCCCTGCATCACGACCAGTGAGCCGATGTCTTTCTCGCTCATGGTATCAACCGCATCGATCAGCGCTGTCTCGGGCGTGACGGTAAAGAGGATATTGCCTTTGACTTTGAGGATTTCGGAAACTTTCATCGGTCGCCCCCAGAGGTGTATTTCATGAGGGGACTGTAGCCCACCCGATTCAAAAAAGCCAGAGGGCTTGCGCACTGTGCGCAAGCCTCCGTGAAGACGGCCAAGCAGTCAGCCTCTGGCGGCCTATAATCGATCATTGTTCTTACACCGAGCCAATAAACTGCCCCGGAGACCTGCCCCCGATGAGTGAGCCCAAGTACCCTGGCTTCGATACGCTGTCGCTGCACGCTGGCGGCGCGCCCGACCCTTCGACCGGCGCGCGAGCGACCCCAATCTACCTGTCAACCTCATTTGTCTTTCGCGATTCGGATCATGCGGCCTCGCTGTTCAACATGGAGCGTTCCGGCCATGTCTATTCGCGTATTTCAAATCCAACTAATGCAGTACTGGAAGAACGCATTGCGGCGCTCGAAGGCGGCGTCGCCGGACTGGCCGTGGCCAGCGGGCAGGCAGCGTTGCATCTTGGTCTTGCGACCCTTGCCGGCGCTGGTTCGCATGTGCTCGCCTCGCGCGCGCTCTATGGCGGCTCGCAAAATCTGCTGGGCTACACCATGAAACGTTTCGGCATCGAGACGACCTTCATCGATCCACGCGATCTGAACGCCTGGCGCGACAATATTCGCCCAAACACGAAGGTACTCTTCGCCGAAACGCTGGGCAACCCGGGACTGGATGTACTCGATGTTCCGAACGTGGCTGCCATCGCGCATGATCATCATCTGCCATTGATGGTGGATTCGACCTTCACGACGCCTTATCTGCTCAGGCCTCTGGATCATGGTGCTGATGTGATCTTTCATTCAGCGACCAAATTTTTATGTGGTCACGGTACTGCCGTAGGTGGCTTATTGATTGATGGCGGCACGTTCGACTGGCAGGCCGCCTATGACAAGACAGGTCGCTTCGCCGAACTGTGCGAACCCTACGATGGTTTTCATGGCATGGTGTTCGCCGAAGAATCAACTGTCGGCGCCTTCTCACTGCGCGCGCGCCGAGAGGGCTTGCGCGACTTCGGCGCAGTGATGAGTCCCTATAACGCATTCACAATTCTGCAAGGCATTGAGACGCTGAGCCTGCGCATGGAAAAGCATGTATCGAATGCACGCAAGATCGTTGAATTTCTTGTTTCGCATCCGGCAATCGAATCAGTATCTTATCCGGAGCTACCGCACCATCCGGATCATGCCCTGGCAAAACAGTTACTACCCAAAGGCTGCGGCGCCGTGTTTTCTTTCGCGATCAAGGGAGACCGCGCTGCTGGGCGTCGTTTTGTCGAATCGATGAGCCTGTTTTCACATCTGGCCAATGTCGGCGATGCGAAGTCTCTGGTAATTCACCCAGCCTCGACCACACATTTCCGCGTGCCGACCGAACAGCTCGCGGCCTCCGGCATCACTGAAGGCACGATGCGTTTGTCGATCGGTCTCGAGGATGCCGATGATCTGATCGACGATCTCAAGCGCGGTCTCAAAGCGGCGCAGAAAGGAGCGTGAGCGATGATCATTGCGCTGAAACCACACTCAGCTTATGCCTACACGGGTGGCAAGACTTTCGACCCTAGCTTGCCAACTGCCATCTTCATTCATGGCGCGCAGAGTGATCACTCAGTATGGGCGCTGCAGACGCGCTATTTCGCGCATCATGGATTTTCCGTGTTGGCCGTCGATCTTCCAGGCCATGGGCGCAGTGCTGGCGCGCCGCTAAAAAGCGTCGAGGCCATGGCTGACTGGCTGAGCGAGTTGATGCTCGCCGCCGCAGTGCAAAAGGCTGTGCTGATTGGCCACAGTATGGGATCCCTGATCGCACTCGAAACCGCCTCGCGAGCGAAAGATAGGGTCTGCGCCGTGGCGCTCGTGGGCACGGCCTATCCGATGAAAGTCTCTGCGCAATTACTGGAGGCTTCCGAACACCGAGAACCCGAGGCGATCGATATGGTTAACATCTGGTCACACTCCAGCATCGCGCAAAAGCCCTCCGCGCCCGGTCCGGGCTTTTATGTGCCCGGTGGCGCGCGGCGGCTGATGCAGCATGTCGCGCGCGGCAATCCGGACAAAGTCTTCTTCACGGATTTTTCCGCCTGCAATGCGTATGCCAACGGTGAAGCCGCCGCCAGCGCACTGAGCTGTGCTGCAATGCTGCTGCTGGGACGCAAGGACATCATGACGCCGCCCAAATCCACCGCTGCGCTGCGCTCGGCGATGCCCAAGGCGCGAGTGATATATGTTGAAGGCAGCGGCCATTCACTGATGGCAGAGCAGCCCGATCAGGTGCTGGATGCGTTGTTTACTTTCGCAGCCGAGGCTGCCGACGCCGAAAAATAAGCGGCAATGGGGCTCGAGAGCCCCAGAGCGATCACTCCCTCGACCTTCTGCCACAGCGGGGACTGCGGCGCCGGCGCAAACGCGAACAGCTGGTAGACCTCGGCGACCGTCAGTTTATCGGGGTTCGCCAGCAGCACCCAACGATCCTGCTGCAACCTGCTACGACGGCCCAGACGCCAGCCGCGCGAGCGTTCAGCGCGAACGCGTGCAACCCAGCCCACATTGAGCATTCGCTGCAGCAGTCGCTCCGATTCTTCGAAGCCCTGACGAGTTTCTTCTCGCAAGCGCAATACATCGACGGCGACGGAACTGGTGCGCGACTCCACCAGCAAGCGAAGCACACTCATGGCGTCGAGGAATTCACCGCCCGGTGCTGGCCGGTGCCACCAGCGCTCATACTTGACAACCGGCAGCGCTGCTGCGATCACCGCACCCACCAGCGTGATCAGCCAGAACAGATACACCCAGATCAGGAAGATGGGCAGGGCTGCGAGAGCGCCATAGACCACCTTGTAACTGGAGCTGGGACCTTGCGCGATGAAAAAAGCAAACAATCTGCGCGTCACCTCGAATGCGATGGCCGCGACCAGTCCGCCAATCATTGCGTCTCGCCAGTCGACGAAACGATTGGGTACGGTCAAATACAGCAGCGCGAACGC
>JBEDGK010000282.1:0-12457 GCA_041174665.1 Pseudomonadota bacterium | reverse complement strand
CGCATCATGCAGGGCACAGCGAAAAAACTCGGACTTCCTCTTGAAAAAATGGTGGTGACTGTTGATCAGCACGGCAACACCTCCGCGGCCTCCATCCCGCTGGCGCTTGACACGGCGGTTCGCGATGGTCGCATAAAGCGCGGACAGCATCTGATGATGGAGGGCGTGGGCGGTGGCTTCACCTGGGGCGCTGCGCTCGTACGCTTCTGAGTGCAGCTCTCTCTTGCGTCCACTTGCACTCTTCACTATTGATCCCTCAACTACTGTTTCTCACCCACTACCTCTCACCATGAACCAGATTGCATTTGTCTTCCCCGGACAAGGATCTCAGGCAGTCGGCATGCTCAATGGCTTCGCCGGCAACCACGTCGTTGCCGATACTTAGGCTGAAGCATCCGACGCAATGAAGATCGACCTGGTAAAAATGATTGCCGAGGGTCCGAAAGAAGACCTTGACTTGACTACCAATACCCAACCGGTGATGCTTGCCTCGGCGGTCGCTTTTTATCGCGCATGGATTGCGGCGGGCGGCGTGGCGCCCGCGGTGGTCGCCGGACACAGTCTGGGCGAGTACTCGGCCCTGGTAGCTGCAGGAGTGATCGATTTCAAGGACGCCGTGCCGCTGGTGCGTTTCCGTGCGCAAGCGATGCAGGAAGCAGTACCGGTGGGTCTGGGCGGCATGGCCGCGATATTGGGTTTGTCGGACGAGGATGTTCGCGCAGCCTGCTCGGACGCCGCGCAAGGCGAGGTGGTCGAGCCCGTCAACTTCAATGCGCCAGCGCAAGTCGTAATCGCAGGGCACAAGGCAGCAGTCGAACGTGCATGCGAAGCAGCAAAAGCGAAGGGAGCGAAGCGCGCGTTGGCTTTGCCGGTATCTGCACCTTTCCATTCGTCATTGCTCAAGCCTGCCTCTGATCGATTGCGTGACTACCTGGCCAGCATCACGTTCAACCTGCCGTCTATCCCACTGATCAATAACGTCGATGTCGCTGTCGTGCAGGACCCCGCAACGATCAAGGATGCCCTGGTAAGACAAGCAGCCAGCCCGGTACGCTGGGTCGAGACAGTGCAGAAGATGCAGGCCGATGGTGTGACGCGCGTGATCGAGTGTGGCCCTGGCAAGGTGCTGACAGGACTGGTCAAGCGCATTCATGGCGAACTGATCGCTGACTGCATCAGCGATCAGGCATCGCTGGATTCGATTCTGGAGACATGGAATTCATGAACAAGCAATCTGGACTGGACAATCAGGTAGCACTTGTTACCGGTGCCTCGCGTGGTATTGGTCGTGCGATTGCGATTGAGCTCGCAAAACGCGGTGCAAAGGTCATCGGTACGGCAACGTCCGAATCGGGTGCGGCAGCGATTACTGAGTACCTGAAAGCAGTACGCGCCGATGCCGGGCATGGCGCAGTATTAAACGTGAACGATGCGGATGCGTCGAACCAATTGATCGACAGCATCAACAAGGAGCACGGTGGATTATCGGTTCTGGTGAACAATGCGGGCATCACCCAGGACCAACTCGCCATGCGTATGAAAGACGAAGACTGGGATGCAGTGATTGCGACGAATCTGACCGCTGTTGCAAGATTGTCCCGTGCCGTACTGCGCGGCATGATGAAAGCCAAGTATGGACGCATCATCAGCATTACCTCGGTGGTGGGTTCGGCGGGTAATCCGGGACAAATGAATTATGCGGCAGCCAAAGCCGGCGTTGCCGGCATGAGCCGTGCGCTAGCGCGCGAGATTGGCAGCCGTAACATCACCGTCAATTGTGTCGCGCCAGGCTTCATCGATACCGACATGACCAAGGCACTCAACGAGCAACAGGTCGCTGCGTTACTGCAGCAGATCCCGGCAGGGCGTTTCGGCATGCCTGAGGATGTTGCCGCCGCTGTTGCGTTCCTGGCATCGGCGGAAGCTGGCTACATCACGGGCACCACATTGCATGTCAACGGTGGCATGTATATGAACGGTGGCTAAACCCCGTAAATCAAAGGTTTTCAGGGATTTTGCCCTCACGATACTGTTAATAAAAGCAAAAGCTGAAAACCGAGTTTCGCCGCGCAAACCTGATAAAATGCGCGCACTTTAAGTAACCCATCCATTGGAGGAAGATGATGTCTGACATCGAAGCCCGCGTGAAGAAGATCGTCGCTGAGCAGCTCGGCGTCGCAGAAGCTGATATCAAGAACGAGTCTTCGTTCGTTGACGATCTCGGTGCCGATTCGCTGGACACGGTCGAGCTGGTAATGGCACTCGAAGACGAGTTCGAAATGGAAATTCCCGACGAACAGGCAGAAAAGATTACTACTGTTCAGCAAGCAATCGATTACGCAAAGGCCAACGTCAAGGCCTGAGATCGTTGAAGCAGTTCACGTCTGACTTTATTCAGGAGTAAGGTTTGAGCCGGTCAAAGCAACGTCGTGTCGTCGTCACTGGATTGGGATGTGTTTCACCTGTCGGCAACACCGTCGCAGCTGCTTGGGAAACCCTGCTAGCCGGTCGTTCAGGCATTGCGACGATCACTCGCTTTGATGCCAGCGCCTTCTCGACGCACTTTGCTGGTGAGGTCAAGGGCTTCAATGTCGAGGACTACATTCCCGGCAAGGAAGCACGTCATATGGATACCTTCATCCACTATGGCATGGCGGCCGGCATGCAAGCCATTCAGGACAGCGGCCTGGTGGTGTCTGAAGAAAACGCCGAGCGCATCGGCGTCATTGTCGGCTCCGGTATCGGTGGACTGCCGATGATCGAAGAAACCCACTCCGAGTACACTAACCGCGGCCCGCGCCGTATCAGTCCTTTTTTTGTGCCGGCGTCGATCATCAACATGATCTCCGGTCATCTGTCGATCAAGTACGGCTTCAAGGGCCCCAACATCGCTATCGTGACCGCCTGCACCACCGGACTCCACTGCATCGGCGAAGCAGGCCGCATGATCGAATACGGCGATGCTGATGTCATCATTGCCGGTGGCGCCGAATCCACGATCTCTCCGCTGGGACTTGGCGGTTTTGCAGCAGCGCGCGCGCTGTCCTCCCGCAATGATGATCCTGCTGCCGCGTCTCGTCCGTGGGACAAAGACCGTGACGGTTTTGTGCTCGGCGAAGGTGCCGGCGTGATGGTGCTCGAAGAGTACGAACACGCCAAGGCGCGTGGTGCGAAGATCTATGCAGAATTACTGGGCTTTGGCATGAGCGCTGATGCGCACCACATGACTGCGCCACTTGAAGACGGCGATGGCGCGCGGCGCTGCATGGTGGCCGCGATGCGCAATGCGGGCATCAATGCCGATCAGGTCGATTACGTGAATGCGCATGGCACTTCGACTCCGCTGGGCGATGTCGCCGAGACCGTCGCCATCAAGCGCGCGTTGGGTGATCACGCGAAGAAGATCGTCGTCAACTCCACCAAGTCCATGACTGGTCACCTGCTGGGTGGTGCTGGCGGGTTGGAGTCGGTATTCACCGTGCTCGCGGTGCATCACCAGAAATCACCGCCCACTATCAACATCTTCAACCAGGATCCCGCCTGCGATCTCGATTACTGCGCCAACACCGCGCGCGATATGAAGATTGATATCGCAGTCAAGAATTCCTTCGGTTTCGGCGGTACCAACGGTACGCTCATCTTCGCCAACGTTTGATTCCTCCTGAAGTCGTTCGTCGATCACGACCGGATGACGCCTTGGTACCCGTGATCCCATGAATGGCATCGCCACGTCGGTGGTGATTCATCCGTCGCGTCTGCTCCGATGCTTGTTGCTGGCGATGTCAGCCCTATTGTTGAGTGCGGCGCTCCTGCTCTGGGAGACGCCGGCCACAGAGGCACGCCTTGTGATGCATCAGCTACTTGCAATGGTTTGCGTTGCTGCAGCGCTGGGCCTGTTAGACAGAGCACTGACCCTGACAAAATCCTTTGTCATTGATATATCCGGCACTGGCGTGATCCGCTTGAATCACACTCGGCAGGTCGCTGCTGATACGGGGCATTCCGTCTCGAATGACCAACAAGGCAGCGAGGTAGTTCAACTGCTTAAGGATTCGACGCTGTGGTCATCAATGATGTTACTCCGATTGCGCTTGGTGAATGGTCAGGTAGTTGTGATACCTGTGCTGCCCGATGCCATGAGCGCGGACTCATTTCGCCATCTCTCGATTGCCTGTCGCTGGATCATCCGACAGGACACGTCTCCTCACCCCAAAGGGATACGCTGAACCAATCCTCGTTTTACGGCGAGCCAGCATCGCTTCCGTTTGTCGGTTGAACTTTTTAACTTTTATCAAGTCAACGACAAAGGGGGCACTGAATCTGTAGTCCGAACTCGGGAGTATGGCCGCTATTGATGATCATTCACGCTCTTCGCATCGCGTTATTTGCGCGGACGAAAACGCAGTATGCGTAGACATCGCCACACAAGCATCGGACCACAATTCGCTCAGTGACTATCCCGGGGTTGTGTATGTGCGAGGAACAGGGGAGTGACGACAGAACGCGATATTGATCAACTCTTGGTTGATCGCGTCCAGCATGGTGACAAAAAGGCGTTCGAGTTGCTGGTATCGAAGTATCAGCGCAAACTCATGCGGCTGGTGTCGCGACTGGTGCGAGATCAGGCTGAAGCAGAAGACGTCGTTCAGGAGGCTTTTATCAAGGCGTACCGCGCGCTGCCGCAATTCCGTGGCGATTCTGCGTTCTACACCTGGCTTTATCGCATAGGCATCAATACGGCCAAGAATTATCTGGTCACACAAGGTCGGCGGGCGCCCACTTCGACTGAGGCAGATGCTGAGGAGGCAGAAACTTTTGATGACGGAGAGCATCTTAGAGATATCAACACTCCTGAGTCCATGCTGGCGACCAAGCAAATTGCCGAGACGGTGAATCTGGCAATGGAAGCCTTGCCGGATGAGCTGAGAATGGCCATCACCTTGCGAGAAATCGAGGGATTGAGTTATGACGAAATTGCCGTAGTCATGGGTTGTCCGATAGGGACTGTGCGCAGCCGGATTTTTCGTGCGCGAGAAGCCATCGCAGAAAAACTCAGACCTTTGCTCGATACAGCGACCGACAAGCGCTGGTGATGCACACTACACGGGTTGTCTGCAAGTTTGAACCGAACTGAATAAAGAAGTGAAGGTCAGGGAGTACCATGGACAGAGAACAGCAGATACGCCAGCAAGTATCCGAACTGGCAGACGGAGAGCTTGAGGCTCAGCAGTTGCAAGGGGTGCTTGCAGCACTTCATGGAGCCTCGCCAGGCACGCTCAAAGAGGATTGGGACCTCTACCATCGTATCGGAGACTGTTTGCGCAATGAACCGGTGGCGGGCGATCTCAGCGCTGGTTTTGCACGTCGTCTGCGAGAGCGACTCGATGTCGAGCCCGTCGTGTTGGCTCCCAGACAAAAAGATTTCTCGCAGCGGCTGCGCGGGTGGGGCGCGGCTCTAACGGCGGTGGCAGCGGTGGCCGTCGGTTTTGCATTGTCGCCCTCCCTGTTTCATCCATCGCTGGCGCCATCGGCGCCAGCACTTGTTTCCGGGCGCGATGGCGGGGTAACGGTAGTTGCGCCAGCCCTGCTTGCCGACGCCGGTGGCGCCACCGCACGCCGAAGGGAAGTAGATTACATACTGCTGCACCTTAGCGCCAATCCCTCGCTTTACGGCGCTCCCGTGCCGGCAAGGCAGGCTGCATTCAGCAGCGACCCCGAAAAATAACCTATGTCTCTCCGTTCGCTGAGCGCGCAGACCTGGCTGCAGCGAGGGCGATGGATCGCCGTCCTCGCGTTGTTTGTTGTTACCAGCGTTCATGCTGCCAGTACCCCGACTTTTGCGCCGCATGCGCAGCGACAGCTTGAGCGCGCGCGGGATGCTGCGCGTCGGCTGGATTACACGGGCATTGTGATGCACCAGCAAGGCCCGCAATCAGACAACTATCGAATCACACATCAGGGCGATGCGAACGAGGGCATGGTTCGCATGGAGCCACTCGAAGGGCCGCCGCGACACATGCTGCAACGGGGCAGGCAGCTTACCTGGTACTTAACCCAAGAGCGTATCGTGGTTCATGATGAGCCGACGGGAGCGCGTGGTTTTCCTGCGCTGTCGTTCAGCAGCGCGCGCGAGCTGCTCGCGCACTACAGGCCGCAAAGCCTTGCTCCCGACAGAGTCGCTGGACGTCGGGCCGAGGTATTACAGCTGCAGCCTGTCGATGGTCTGCGCTATGGCTATCGGCTGTGGTTGGATGCTGCGACCGGTCTGCTGCTCAGGGTGCAAAGTATCAGCGAGACAGGGCAGGTGGTTGCGCAGACAAGCTTCAGTCACTTGTCGGTCTGGCCTGCAGGCGGCGGAAAATTTCGCAGGCGCGAGCCCGATGTACGTGGCTGGAAGATCGAGTATGCGGTGAAAGGCAAGGCTGATCTCTCGGGCTGGTCATTTCGGCTACCCGAGGGATTTTCGCGAGTCGCAGCGTTGCGCCGAAACATGGGCACTTCGCAGAGCGCTGAGGAAGGATCGCGCGAGCTTGTGCAGATTGTCTGCTCCGACGGTCTGGCCGGCATGTCCATCTTCATCGAGCCCTGGTCGGAGGCGCGCAGTGCCCAGCCTGTACAGCGTGGTGCGGTCAATATGCTCGGCAAGCGGCTAGGAGGCTTTTGGCTTACCATTGTCGGGGAAACCCCGATGGCGGCGCTCCGCCAGGTGGCCGACAGCCTTGAATTTACCGCCCCTCCAAATAAATAACAGCCCATGAAGACCATGCCTGCACTCTCCCGCCGTCTGTCTGCCGTTTTTTTCTCGGCGACCGCCTTCTTGTTTGTGCCCGCCGGATTGGGGCTTGGCCTCGGCCTGACGACACCGACAGCCGATGCTGCTGTCCTTCCGGACTTTACCGATCTCGTCGACAAGGTCGGGCCTGCCGTCGTGAACATTCGCACAACCGAGCGTTCAAAAGTGATGCAGCAGGGGCCGGGGCAGGGTGGCGAAGATGAAGAGATGCAGGAGTTTTTCCGTCGTTTCTTCGGTCAGCCACCCGGACAGCGTCCGCAGCCGTCGCCGCGGGGTCGCCGCGGACCGAATGGTAGCGGGGACGATCAACCACAAGTGCCGCGCGGCGTCGGGTCCGGCTTTATTATTTCGGCCGATGGCTATGTGCTGACCAATGCGCATGTGGTCGAAGGCGCCGATGAAGTCTTCGTTACGCTGACCGACAAGCGCGAGTTCAAGGCCAAAATCATCGGTACGGACCGCCGCACCGATGTCGCTCTGGTGAAGATCGATGGCAGCAACCTGCCCCGTCTGACCATGGGCGACTCAAGCAAGCTGCGCGTTGGTGAGTGGGTGATCGCGATCGGCTCGCCCTTCGGTCTGGAGAACACCGTGACCGCCGGTATCGTATCGGCTAATTCGCGTGATACCGGTGACTATCTGCCACTGATCCAGACAGATGTGGCGGTCAACCCAGGTAACTCCGGGGGGCCGCTGATCAACATGCGCGGCGAAGTCGTCGGCATCAATTCACAAATCTACAGCCGATCTGGCGGCTATATGGGCATTTCCTTTGCAGTGCCCATTGCCGAAGCGATCCGTGTCTCCGAGCAGCTCAAGACCATAGGTCGTGTCGTCCGCGGCCGCATTGGTGTGCAGATCGGTGAAGTCACCAAGGAAGTGGCCGAATCGCTCGGTCTGCCGCGTGCGCAGGGCGCACTGGTCGCGCGTGTCGAATCGGGCAGCCCGGCCGAGAAGGCGGGTGTCGAAGCAGGTGACATCATCACTCATTTCAACGGCACCATCATTGAGAAATCGGGCGATTTGCCGCGACTGGTTGGCAATACCAAGCCTGGCTCGAAATCCACGCTGACCATATTGCGTAAAGGTACCAAGCGCGATCTGCAAGTGACCGTCGCTGAAATGGAAGCCGAGCAGACCGCCAAGAAAGAAGACAAGAAGCCCAAGCAGGAGCAGACGGTCAATGCGCTGGGTCTGGCTGTCTCTGATCTGAGCGAGGCACAAAAGCGCGAACTCAAGCTCGAAGGCGGCGCGGTGGTTGATCTGGCCGATGGCCCCGCAGGCCGTGCCGGTTTGCAGCAGGGTGATGTGATCGTCCGTCTGAACAATACCGATATCAAGGACGCCAAGCAATTCAATGCGCTGGTGGCCAAGCTCGACCCCAAGAAGAATGCGCTGCTGTTGGTGCGTCGTGGGGAGTCTTCACAGTTTGTGCCCTTGAGGCCAACACAGCAATAGCGCCTGCGCCCCCCTTGCAACAGTACCGCCGCAATCTCGACCTGATCGGGATTGCGGCGTCCTCTCGCACGAACCCATGATTCATTTCACTCTGTACTCGCGCAGCTACTGCCATCTGTGCGATGACATGCTGTCGGCGCTGAAGAACTTGGCGGGTGAGTCGGTGCCTGTCACCGTGATCGACATCGATGCCGAGGGCAACGAAACGCTGCTCGCCCGTTATGACGAGCTGGTGCCCGTACTAGTCGGGCGGCGCGTTGGTCAACCCGCTGATCAGCCCGATCAGCAGTTGTGCCATTATTTCCTGAATGAAAACACGGTGCGGGATTTTCTGTCCAAAGCCTGATGTCGGCCGGAAGTCCCCGGGGCCAGCCGGTCGCGGCTGAAGCCCCTCCAAATCCGGTAGAATGCCGGCTCTGAACAGCTTTCGAAACAAGGCGCTCGCTTGGGGACTCGCCCCGCTCAGAGCGCTTTTTTTGTATCCGTCGCAAGAATGCAAAATATCAGAAATTTTTCGATCATCGCCCATATTGATCACGGCAAATCCACGCTGGCGGATCGCATCATCCAGCTGTGCGGTGGCCTGTCCGATCGCGAGATGGAGGCGCAGGTACTCGATTCCATGGATCTCGAGCGTGAGCGTGGCATTACCATCAAGGCGCAGACCGCAGCCCTGCAGTACAAGGCGCGTGATGGACGGGTTTACAACCTCAACCTGATTGATACACCCGGCCATGTAGACTTCAGCTATGAAGTCAGCCGCTCGCTCTCCGCGTGCGAGGGCGCGCTGCTGGTGGTCGATGCATCACAGGGTGTGGAGGCGCAGACGGTGGCCAACTGCTACACCGCACTCGATCTCGGCGTTGAAGTGGTGCCGGTGCTGAACAAGATCGATCTGCCGTCTGCCGATCCCGATAATGCGATTGCCGAGATCGAGGATGTGATCGGTATCGAAGCAAGCGACGCCGTGCACTGCTCTGCCAAGACCGGTCTGGGCGTGGAGGATGTGCTCGAATCTCTGATCGCCAAGGTGCCGCCGCCCAAGGGGGATCCTGATGCGCCTTTGCAGGCGCTGATCGTCGATTCCTGGTTCGATAACTACGTCGGCGTGGTGATGCTGGTGCGTGTGATGAATGGTAGCTTGCGTCCCAAAGAAAAAATTCTGCTGATGGCCACAGGCGCGCAGCATCTGGTCGAAAGCGTCGGCGTGTTCACACCCAAATCAGTAGCTCGTGAATCATTGTCGGCGGGGCAGGTGGGTTTCATCATCGCCGGCATCAAGGAACTCAAAGCCGCCAAGGTTGGCGACACCATCACCCTGGCTACCAAACCCGCTGCCAAACCGCTGCCGGGTTTCAAGGAAGTGCAGCCGCAGGTGTTTGCCGGACTGTTCCCGGTCGAAGCGAATCAGTACGATGCGCTGCGCGATTCGCTCGAGAAGCTCAAACTCAATGATGCTGCACTCATGTACGAGCCAGAAGTCTCACAGGCGCTGGGCTTTGGTTTTCGTTGCGGCTTCCTTGGCCTCTTGCACATGGAGATCGTGCAGGAGCGGCTGGAGCGCGAATTCGGCATGGACTTGATCACCACGGCGCCGACTGTTATCTATGAAGTGCAGTTGCGCGATGGGACAACCCTCATGGTTGACAATCCATCCAAGATGCCCGAGCCCTCCAAGATCGACGACATTCGCGAGCCCATCGTCACCGTCAATTTGTACATGCCACAGGAATATGTGGGATCGGTGATTACACTGTGCACGCAGAAGCGCGGCATGCAGATCAATATGTCCTACCACGGTAAGCAGGTACAGCTGACCTACGAGATACCGATGGGCGAAGTTGTACTTGATTTCTTTGATCGCCTCAAATCCATCTCTCGGGGTTATGCATCGATGGATTACGAGTTCAAGGAGTACCGCTCATCGGATGTGGTGAAAGTTGACATGCTGATCAACGGCGACAAGGTCGACGCACTGGCTATTATCGTGCATCGCTCGAATGCGCCTTTCCGCGGACGCGCGGTCGCCGCGAAGATGCGCGAACTCATACCGCGCCAGATGTTCGATGTAGCCATTCAGGCGGCGATCGGTTCGAACATCATCTCGCGCGAGAATGTGAAAGCTTTGCGAAAGAACGTACTCGCCAAATGCTACGGCGGCGACATCACCCGCAAGCGCAAGCTGCTGGAGAAGCAAAAGGCTGGCAAGAAGCGGATGAAGCAGGTGGGTTCGGTCGAGATACCGCAGGAGGCTTTCCTCGCCATTCTGCAAGTCGACGAAAAATAAGCGCCCTCAGCCCCGATAAACACAACAGATGCCATCATGACTTTGCAATCCATACTTGGTAATTTCGCGCTGATCTTGTTCTTGCTGACGCTGGCCACAGGTATCGTCTGGACACTGGATCGCTTCTACCTTGCCCCGACACGCCGTCGTGATGCCACCAGCGCACTCGAAGAATTTGATGCGCGCAGCGCACGTCTGCAGGAAACGGGCGTGAAGCCCGACCCGGTCGCGCGTGCGCAGCTCGTCGCCGAACTGGAGCGCCAGCCGGCATGGATTGCCTATACGGGAAGTTTCTTTCCGGTTATTGCTGCAGTGTTTCTTTTCAGATCTTTTCTGTTCGAACCATTCAAAATTCCATCCAGTTCAATGGTTCCGACCCTGCAGATCGGTGATCTGATACTAGTCAATAAGTTCACCTATGGCATCCGGCTGCCAATTGTTAATAAAAAAATCGTTTCCATTAACAATCCTAAGCGCGGCGACGTGATGGTGTTTAAATTCCCGAAAGATCCTTCACTCGACTACATCAAGCGAGTGGTTGGTATCCCGGGAGATAACATCGTGTACAGAAACAAACGTTTGATCGTCAATGGGCAGGAAGTATCCTACGACAAGTTACCTGACTATTTGGATGAAGAGCGTCTCAGCTACTTCAGCCACTATCGCGAAAACCTGACCGGCGTCGGCCATGAAATTCTGAATGACGACAGGGTGCCCGGCTATGTGGCCAGCCCGGATGCCTTTCCTCAGCATGAGCTGTGCCGCTACAACCTCGAAGGTTTCGAGTGTAAGGTGCCGCCTGGACATTATCTGATGATGGGCGATAATCGAGATAACAGTCTGGATTCCCGCTACTGGGGTTTCGTGCCGGACCAACATATTGTCGGAAAAGCATTTTTTGTCTGGATGAACCTCGGTAACCTCAAACGTATTGGAAGCTTCCAATGAGGACCGCGGTCTGGAGCGATTTACCGGACCGGCACGCTGATCTCAGCATTCAGGGTTTTTCGCTGATCGGTTTGTTGTCCGCGCTGACCTTGTTTGGTGCCGCCGGCTTGCTGGTAATCAGGGTTGGCCCCAGCGTGATCGAATACTGGGCGATCGAGAAGGCTGTCAAAGCGGCTTCGGCGGTGTCTGCCACGCCATCGGAAATGCGCGCCGCTTATGACAAGCTGGCCTCCGTCGCGTACATCGATGCCGTGCAGGGCAAGGATCTGTTGATCGAAGGGTCAGGCGATGCGATGAAAGTCCGCTTTGCCTACGAGAAGCGAATACCGCTGAGTGGTCCCGCGAGTCTGGTCATTGCCTATCGCGGGCCCACAGACAGCGACGTCGCCGACCAGCCCCCCAAATGACCGCGGTGATGCCAATGGATATCGACTTATTGCAAAGCCGGCTCGGCCACACCTTTCGCAACCCCGGATTGCTGCAGCAGGCACTGACCCATCGCAGCCACAGTAGCCTGCATAATGAGCGCCTGGAATTTCTCGGCGACTCGGTACTAAACTGCGTGGTTGCCTCGTTGCTGTTTCATCGCTATGCGAGTATCGACGAGGGAGATCTTTCCCGCCTTCGCGCCAATCTCGTCAAGCAGCAGTCCTTGTATGAAGTCGCACAACGGCTAGAGCTCTCGCAATGCTTGCGGCTGGGCGAAGGCGAACTCAAGTCGGGTGGTTTTCGCCGACCCTCGATACTGGCGGACACGCTTGAAGCCCTCTTTGGTGCCATCTATCTTGACGCGGGATTTGATGCAGCCTACCAGGTCATCAGCACGTTGTACGAGCCTATCATCGAGATCGTCGATCCGCGAACACTGGGCAAGGATGCCAAGACGCTGTTGCAGGAATACCTGCAAGGCAAAAAAATCCCACTGCCGCAGTACAACGTGGTGGCGACGCACGGGGCGGCACATAATCAGG
>JBEDGK010000281.1:0-6961 GCA_041174665.1 Pseudomonadota bacterium | reverse complement strand
GATGCACGCGCATCGCAAAGCCGGAGCTCACCCGCGAGAACTGCAGCGGCGATTTCAGGAAAGCTTTTTTCAGCGACTTGCCCTCGGGATCGTAGTAGCCGCCATTCTCGCCATGTGCATCGCCAAACCAGATCGCCTGATAGGTTTTTCCATCGTTCTTGAATGATGCTCCCAGCACGCGGCCGGTGCGCACCCATTCGCCGTTTTGCCAGAAAGTTTCGTAGATCACTTCGAAGCGGTCGCCGCGACGCAGATCGGATGCGAAGTCGATATCCGATGAAAAGATATCGACGATTTGCATTGCCACAGGGTCAGGTATCTGCGCTGCATCGGTTGCGGCAAACAGCGAGGAACGAATTTCTCCGGAACGCATTTCGACATGCCGCTCCAGTGGTGCAGGTTCTTTTTTGGCGATGAAGCCGGCTACGGAGCGCTCAATGACGAGACGCCGCTCGGCGCGCTGATCAGCGATCAGCGTACTGGCCGACAAGAGTTTGCCATCCGTATTGATGACGGCCTGCACCCGTTGTCCGGGTCGCAGGCTGGTGAGGGCGCGAGCTTCGGTATCGCTGCGGATGAAGGCAGCAGCCTCGCGGTCGGCCACGCCGAGACGATCCAGCAGCGAGGCCAAGTTGTCTCCGGCGCGGATCCGCTCTTCGGCGACAAAGCTTGCCGGCGCCGAGCGCTGCGCATCGATCTGGCCGGCCAGATCCGGCAAGCCGAGCTCCTCCACTTTCACTGTGACTGGAAGTTCGGACGCATCCGGCGCGTAAGGTGCGACGCCCGCTGCGCCGAAGGCGATCAGCGACATCCCCACTGCGGCAGAAGTGAGTATCTTGGTTTTGGGAGTACCGCGCAGACTCGCCAGCAGGCGGCGCGCGGAGGGCAGGAATTTGTCTCTCAGGCTCATTCGATACGCTAAAATCCGTCGTTTTGGCCGGCCACCATGCAAACTTCAGGCCGGGTCGAGCCCGAAAGGGTCATTTCGGGGCGAAGCGCGCATTATAGCAAACGCGCAATCGCGAATTTATTGATTAGATACAACAACTTATGAACGCCTCCCACACGTCGGTGTCCGGTGCGCATACCCAGTTGGGTGTGCATGCTGCGGACCTGCCACTCTCCGATTCAGTGCGCGACGCACTGACTATTGTGAAGCGCGGCGTCGAAGAACTGCTGATCGAGTCCGAGTTTGCGCAGAAACTCGCGGCTTCGGAAAAAACCGGCAAGCCGCTGCGGATCAAACTGGGGCTGGATCCGACCGCGCCGGATCTTCATCTGGGCCACACCGTCGTGCTCAACAAGATGCGCCAGCTGCAAGATCTGGGGCATACCGTGATCTTCCTGATCGGCGATTTCACCTCGATGATCGGTGACCCCTCTGGCCGCAACGTGACCCGACCGCCGCTCACACGCGAGCAGATCGAAGAAAACGCCAAGACGTATTTCTCGCAGGCTAGTCTGGTGCTGGATCCGCAGCGCACCGAGATCCGCTACAACTCCGAGTGGTGCGACCCGCTCGGCGCCCGTGGCATGATCGAACTATCCGCGCGTTACACCGTTGCGCGCATTCTTGAGCGCGAAGATTTCACCAAGCGTTTCAAGGCGGGCACACCGATCTCGGTTCATGAGCTGCTGTATCCGCTGATGCAGGGTTATGACTCGGTCGCACTGAAATCCGATCTCGAAATCGGCGGTACCGATCAGAAGTTCAATTTGCTCGTGGGTCGCGAACTGCAAAAAGATTACGGACAAGCGCAGCAGTGCATCCTGACCATGCCGCTGCTCGAAGGTCTGGACGGTGTCGAGAAAATGTCCAAGTCCAAGGGCAATTACATTGGCATCACCGAGCCTGGGAACACCATGTTCGCCAAGCTGATGAGCATCTCCGATGAGATGATGTGGCGCTACTATGATTTGCTGTCTTTCCGCTCGCTGGCAGAGATCGCGCAATTCCGCTCAGACGTCGACGGCGGCCGCAATCCGCGTGACATCAAGGTGCTGCTGGCGCAAGAGATCGTCGAACGCTTCCACTCGCGCAAGTCGGCCGAAGAGGCGCTGGCCGATTTCAATCATCGTGCGCGCGGCGGTATACCCGATGACGTGCCCGAGGTTTCGCTGACGGGTTCTCCACTAGGGATCGGGCAATTGCTCAAGCAGGCCAACTTGTGCGCCTCATCGTCTGAGGCATTGCGCATGGTCGAACAGGGGGGTGTGCGTATCGACGGCGCGACCGTCAGTGACAAAGGACTGAAAGTCGACGCAGGCAGCTTCGTGGTGCAGGTTGGCAAGCGCAAGTTCGCTCGCGTAACGCTCTCGTGATACGCCCTTGATCGCGCTGCTGCAAAGAGTCACCGAGGCCAGCGTCAGGGTCGACGGCGAGATCGTCGGCCAGATCGGGCAGGGCTTGCTGGTGCTGCTGTGCGCCGAGCGTGGCGATACCGAAAAAGAAGCCGATGCGCTCTTGGCCAAACTGCTGACCTATCGCGTCTTCTCCGATGCCGATGGCAAGATGAATCTGAATGTCGGACAAATCGGCGGCGGCGTGCTGCTGGTGCCACAATTCACCCTGGCCGCCGACACCCGCAGCGGAACCCGTCCCTCGTTCACGCCCGCCGCAGCTCCCGACGACGCACGCCGTCTTTTTGAACACGCTGTGGGCAAGGCGCAAGCGGCACATCCCCTCGTTCAGACCGGACGTTTTGGCGCAGACATGAAGGTTGCGCTGATCAACGATGGTCCGGTCACTTTCTGGCTGCAAGTGTCGCCAGCCCACTGAAATCCTCACTATGGACATTCTGCTGATACGTCACGGAGAAACTGCGTGGAACCGCATGCGCCGCATGCAAGGTCATGAGGATACGCCGCTCAATGAAGAAGGCTTGCGGCAGGCCAGGGCACTCGGGCGGGCGCTGTCTGCAGAAAAGCCTGACGCCATTTATTCAAGCGATCTGCAGCGCGCGCAGATGACAGCGCAGCCCATCGCCGATGCTCATCAGATGACTATCGTGCTCGATCCCGAGCTACGCGAGCGCTGCTACGGCGCTTTTGAAGGATTGATGTACGAAGAGATCACACAACGCTACCCGAAAGAATTCGCTGCCTGGCACGCGCGCGACTTGCATCTGCGTTTTCCGGCGGGGGAGCGCGACGCCGAGACCCTGCAAGAATTTCACCAGCGCTCGGTGAGCGCGCTGGAGCGCATTGCCCGCCGCCATGCACAGGGCCGTATTGTCGTCATCACTCATGGCGGCGTGCTCGATTGTGTGTATCGCGAAGCAACCGGCATGTCTGTAGAGGCCAAGCGTGATTTCGAGACGATCAACGCCGCGATCAACCGGCTGCGTTGGGATGGGAAGCGCTTTGTGCTGCTGCAATGGGCAGACATATCGCATCTTGAATCCGCCGGACTCGACGAGATCGATCGCACCCACCCTGCGGCCTGAGGTCTCTGCAGAGGCATGCGCAGCTGCGTATAAAATAGGCAGCTTATGCCGAGATCTTCCTTTCTACTTCCATGCAGCTAGGCCCCTATCAACTTCGCAACAATGTGTTTGTCGCGCCCATGGCGGGCGTGACGGACAGGCCATTCCGGCAGTTGTGCAAGGAGCTGGGTGCTGGCTACGCGGTATCTGAAATGGCCGCGTCCAATCCGCGTGTCTGGGCCAGCGAAAAGACCGCCCGGCGCATCAATCATGATGGCGAGATGGAGCCCAAGGCCGTGCAGATCGCCGGTGCCGATCCGGCGCTGCTGGCCGAGGCCGCAAAATTCAATGTCGATCGCGGCGCCCAGATCATTGACATCAACATGGGCTGCCCGGTCAAAAAAGTCTGCAATAACTGGTGTGGCTCGGCGCTATTGCGTGATGAGCCGCTGGTGGCCACGTTACTCGAAGCCGTTGTCTCTGCCGTGAACGTGCCGGTGACACTGAAATTTCGCACTGGATGGGATCGACAGCACCGAAATGCGCTGACGATTGCGCATATCGCCGAGCAGAGCGGTATTGCCATGCTGACTCTGCATGGTCGAACCCGCGCGGACGGCTACAGCGGGCACGCCGAATACGACACCATTGCGGCGGTCAAAGCCGCCAGCCATATTCCTGTCGTGGCCAATGGCGATATTGACAGCCCGCACAAGGCGAAATACGTGCTACAGGTAACAGGCGCTGATGCGGTGATGATAGGTCGCGCTGCGCAGGGCAGGCCATGGATTTTCCGAGAGATCGACCACTTTCTTCGAACCGGCGAGTTATTGCCTGCGCCAAATATTTCTGAAGTGCGCGCGCTGATGGATGCGCACTTGCGTGCGCATTATGCGTTTTACGGTGACTACCTCGGCGTCCGTACTGCCCGCAAGCACATCGGCTGGTATGTGCGTGATTTGCCGGGTGGTGAGGAATTCAGGCAACACATGAATCGCATTGAAGACTGCAATGCACAGCTAGCGGCAGTAGATGCGTTTTTCGAGTCGCAATTGTTGCTGGGGGAGCGGTTACAATATGCGCCCGCCGCAGAAAAGCTGGCAGCGTAAAGCCATTCATTCCCCCCAATTTTCAGCATGAGCAAAGATAATATCCACGACGTCGTCAAAAAAAGTCTCGAAAAATATTTTCGAGACCTCGGGGAACAGGAGCCTTCCAATGTGTACGAGATGGTAATTCTCACCGTGGAGAAGCCCATACTTGAGGCGGTCATGGACAGGGCAGAAGGAAACCAGTCGCACGCCGCTGACATGCTGGGCATCAATCGAAACACGCTCCGCAAGAAACTGCAGCAGCACGGCCTGCTCTGATTTTTCAGGCTAACAAGCGAAGCACGGTCACCAAGAAGCGACTTTGCTTCGCTTGTTGACTTTTTATCCGAGAATTCCTGATGATCAAACAAGCGCTGATCTCCGTATCCGACAAGACAGGTGTGCTTGAATTTGCGCGCGCACTCGCTGCAATGAAGGTGAAGCTGCTGTCCACCGGCGGCACCGCCAAGCTATTGGCTGACCATGGCCTCGAAGTTACCGAGGTAGCTGACTACACCGGTTTTCCAGAAATGCTCGATGGGCGCGTGAAGACCTTGCATCCCAAGATCCATGGCGGCATCCTCGCGCGCCGTGATTTTCCTGCGCACAGAGAGGCGCTGGATCAGCATCAGATACCGACTATCGATATGGTGGTGGTCAACCTGTATCCGTTTCAGCAGACCATCGCCAAGGAGCAGTGCTCGCTTGAAGATGCGATCGAAAATATCGATATCGGTGGGCCCGCCATGCTGCGCTCTTCGGCCAAGAACCACAAGGACGTAGTCGTGATCTGCGATCCTTCCGACTATGCAAAGGTGCTCGAAGAGATGCAGTCTTCCGATGCCGAGGTCTGCTACGAGACACGCTTCATGCTCGCGAAAAAGGTCTTCGCGCATACCGCACAATATGATGGCGCGATCACCAATTACTTCAGCGCCCTTGGGCCGGATCGAGCGCATGCGACACGTTCTGCGTATCCCGATACCCTGAACTTGCATTTCGAGAAGGTACAGGACATGCGCTACGGCGAGAATCCCCATCAGTCGGCCGCTTTTTATCGTGACCGGCATCCAGTTGATGGCGCACTCGCGAATTACCAGCAACTGCAGGGCAAGGAGCTTTCGTACAACAATATCGCCGACGCCGATGCGGCGTGGGAATGCGTGAAGACTTTTGAAGGGAATGCTTGCGTGATCATCAAGCACGCAAATCCCTGTGGCGTCGCCGTCGGCAAGGATGCCGCCGAGGCCTATGCGAAAGCATTCCAGACCGATCCCACATCGGCTTTTGGCGGCATCATTGCCTTCAACTCCCAACTCGATGGCAAAGCCGCCGAAGCTATAGCCAAGCAATTCGTCGAGGTGCTGATCGCGCCTTCGTTTACCACCGATGCACTGAAAGTTTTCGAGCCCAAGCAGAACGTTCGCGTGCTGCAAATACCCCTCGCGCATGCCCATAATGTCTATGACATGAAGCGCGTCGGCGGGGGCCTGCTGCTGCAGTCACCCGATGCAAAGAATGTACAGCCGGCTGAACTGAAGATCGTGACCCAAAAGCAGCCCACACCTCAGCAGCTGCAAGACATGATGTTTGCCTGGCGTGTCGCCAAGTTCGTGAAATCCAATGCCATCGTCTTCTGCGGCAATGGCATGACGCTTGGCGTCGGTGCTGGCCAGATGAGCCGTGTCGATTCGGCGCGTATTGCGTCGATCAAAGCGCAGAATGCCGGCTTGCAGCTGTCCGGTTCGGCAGTAGCCTCTGACGCGTTCTTCCCGTTCCGCGATGGTCTGGATGTGGTGGTCGCTGCGGGCGCGACGGCGGTGATACAGCCTGGTGGATCGATGCGTGATCAGGAAGTGATCGATGCTGCAAACGAGCAGGGCATTGTGATGGCGTTGACGGGGACTCGGCATTTCAGGCATTGATGGTTTACTCGACAAAGACACTGGATCCCGGCCTTCGCCGGGATGACAGATTGAAGGCAGAGGTAAAAATACCCCTGACTCGGTGCAGGCCAATATGCAAGCGAGGGTTAATGACTAGCCCAGCAAATCCCCTCGATGTCGCTTTGTACCTAGACGACAGATCCAGGGGCGGTAGTAAAAATACCGTCACCACGGCGCAGGCCAGTAGACAAGCGAGGGTTAATGACTAGCCCAGCAAACCCTCTCGATGTCGCTTTGTACCTAGACGACAGATCCAGGGGCGGTAGTAAAAATACCGTCACCACGGCGCAAGCCAGTAGACAAGCGAGGGTTAATGACTAGCCCAGCAAACCCTCTCGATGTCGCCTTGTACCTAGACGACAGAACAAGGGGCGGTAGTAAAAATACCGTCACCACGGCACAGGCCAGTAGACAAGCGAATGTCAATGACTAGCCTAGCAAACCCTCTCGATATCGCCTTGTACCAAGACGACAGGTCCAGGGCTGTCTCTTATACACA
>JBEDGK010000280.1:0-8994 GCA_041174665.1 Pseudomonadota bacterium | reverse complement strand
TCGTGGTGGGGGTAGTCGTTGGCGTCGTGGTGCCAGTCGTCGGGGAGGTGGTCACCGGCGCGGTAGACGTCGTGGTCGTCGTCGTTGACCCGGTCGCCGTTGATGGTGTGGAGCTGACCGTGGTGGTCTGCGTGGAACCATTCGCCAGCTTGGTAGTCGCGCTAGCCGAGGTCAGATTGCCGGCCGCGTCGGTCGAGTAAGACGCCATACCCGTACCACCGCCGCAGGCAACAAGAAGCGCCGAGATACTCGCTGTCGCCGTGAGCGACATCGGCCTGAGGAACTTACGGGTGACTGATAATTGGAACATGAAAAATTTCTCCCTCTCAATTTCTGGATTGCGTTAAACGCAGATCACTTGCAAATGCTTGTTTCAGAGCATTGCTTTAGAAGAAGAGTTCCAATTAGAAATGAAAAAATTTTTTAGGTAGAAAGAGCATTGGCTGATGCATTAGTCAGCCTGGCAATGGGTGAACGCCGCCCTCGCGTTGATGTCGCGATCGAGCGTTTAGGCAAATGGCAAAAAAAAATGCTGTCAGGACGACAGCATGATCAGATGAAACAGTTCGTCAGAAGCGCGATGCGGTCTGATTACAGGGCCGGCAGATCCGGAGGGCGCATCGATGCAGCGATCAGGGGTTCGGCTACCGAAGGCTGCGCTATCCTCGCCTCATCTGCTGCCTTGAGACGGCGCCCCTGTCTGAGCTGCATCGTCAGGTGTGACGCCAGCCTCAGCGACAGTGCAGTGATGGTAATCGTCGGGAAGTTCGCTCCCGCAGTGGGAAATACCGAACTCCCGGCAATATAGAGATTGGCGAGACCGTGAACCTTACCATCGCGATCGACGACGCCGTAGCCCGGATGGTCATGCATGCGGGTTGTCCCCATATGATGCCAGGTGCCTTCTTTTTCCATGGTGGATGGCCAGCCGTGTGAGAGTATCGATGGCCCCACATCGACGCGCGCCAGCTTCGCGACCTGCAACTCGGCTGCGATGAGCGACAAGGTACGATCTGCAGTGTATTTAACCAGATCATTCAGTCGCCAGTCGACCTGCACGCGAGGCATGCCCAGTGCATCGCGCTTGTCCATCGACAGCGTAACGCGGCTATCCGCATCCGGAGCGGGTTCAATGATCACCTGGAAGCTGACTTTCTTGATCATCGCGCGTGGATGAAAAAATCTTGTGAAACCGTAGTTGAACGTATTCAGAGGATCACGCGCCATGGTCGCCAGATCATCTGACAGCCGCCAGCCCGGCTGATCTTTCTTCAGTAGCGATTGCTTCAGACGGAACAATGCCTGTGCACCAGCACTTCCCTCACCGGGAAACTCGGAGCAAAAGCAGAGCCGCGCATTCAGCAACCGCTCTCGTTCCTGCGCCTTGCGAGTCAGCGCGAGTTGTGCCGCGATTTTCACGCCATGCGCTGATACCGCACGGTTCATGTAGTTGTACTTGATGTCATAGAGTTTATTGCGCGCCCAAGAGGGAACAAAACTGATACTCCCTTTGAGCAAGCGCGGATGATCCATAAAATAGCGCCCGACCAGTCCATTCGCATTACCTAGGCCCTTGGCTGCGATTTCATTTGATGCCAGCAGCAATCGTGCGTTTTCTATTCCACCGGTGGCCAGCACGAACAGACGCGCTGAGACTGTCGCTTGTCTGCCGTTCAGAGTCCTCACGCGAAGCTGTTCAATGCGTGTGCACAGCGGGTCGGGCATGATCTGGGTGACATTCGCATGCAGAAAAACACGCACAAAGCGCGCTCTGGCGAGTTCATGCCGGTACTCGCGCCCAAAGCGTACGGGAGGACTGAACTGGGAAATCGTATCCCGGACATCGCCCGTGCATAGCGGCAGCCGTCGTACATCCTTGCGAGCGATGGCCTGCTCCCAGAACAGCGGCTCGAAATTCACCGGTCCCAGCTTCAGCACCTCATGCGCTTTTCGGTACCAAGGATCGAGCTCATCCAGACCAAACGGCCAGCCGCTCGAGGGTATCCAGTCACGCTTCTCGAAATCCCATGCATCCAGTGGACGGCACCAGCCGCCCCAGCAATTACTGCTGCCGCCAAGGAACCGTCCCCGGCAGCCATCAGCAAAACGATAATCGAAACCGACTGCCTCGCCGCGCGCGAGATCGCGCGTGGCATCGTCAGCCGTGAGCCCTCCACTTTCCAGAACACAGGTATCGATACCTTGTTTTTCCATTTCGCGCGCCAGGGTGATGCCCGCGACACCGGCGCCGATGATGCACACCGTGGTCACCAACGAGCGCCCGCTTGCTACCTCACGCATATCGATCAGCATCAGGTCTCCTGCGATATCGCGGGCCTGCGCCAGCGTCGTGCAGCATCGCGCAACACATGCAAGCACCAACGGGCACTGTATACCGGATGCGCGAGCAGATGCCACGCACTGCGGACGACCAGGACCCGGTACAGAGGTCGCGAACGACCGCCCAAGCGGTGTTTATAGGCGTAATGTCCCCAGAGAAAATGAAACCGCGCAAATCGCAAATCGATCGCCTGCTGAATCGTGAGACAACAGCAGACTAGGCCGAGTCGCAAGTCATCGTGTGCAGGATCATGTGCGATCACCTGCATGTAGATATCCTCACCCGTTACAGAGCACAACAGGCCGGCACAGATCTCGCCGTGCAGCCGCAACGCAAACAGCATACCCATCTGCTGCATCAGTCGGGTCAGCTGTAATTCTTCTGCGTCACTCATTGCGTAGGTTTTTCCTTTGCGCTCCATGCGCTGACGGTTCAGCCTGAGCACTGCTCTGACCTCAGCGTCCGCGATCTGGGCTCCAGAGGACACGGTGAACTCAAGCGCGGGCTGCCGACGAAAACTTCGTCTGAGGTGGTAGCGAACCTTCTCTCTTGCTTGTCGCGACAGTGACTCCAGCCACGACGAGCGACTGCTTGGCAGATCAAGTACATAGTCCTCCGAAAAGGCACTGAACCAGATCCCCGAATGGACGGGCTGGAGCTCGAGAGCGATGGCATGAAACTGCACCAGATGGATCTGACGGTAGCTCGCAAAAATCGCAGCAGCGAAACGATGTATCACACCGGCTGACAGACTCAGCACCTCATTGAGCACACGTACCCGTGACCCTTCACAGATAAACAGCAGTAGCGCACTCACTCGCCCTGCGGTGCGCTCCATCCATGCATGCGCGATGGGCTCGGTCAATCCGCTGCTGCATTGCGGCCAGAGCAGCGCGCGCGAAGAGTAAACGCTGGAGTACAAAGACTCCAGTAATGGCCACAGATGGTCCGGTAATGGTGCGGTGAAGAATTCGAATTCCGTGCTGTGGTATGCCTCGGCTGCGGGTATCGGTTCTGCTGCAATTGACGCGCAAGGCAGGGATTTTTTCATGCGCGCGCCGCGCCCTGCCCGGGTTCGGCTGAACCCGGCGCGCTGTAGCTGATTTGTCTGCGTGCGACCTGACCGTAACCGTAGGGGTAGTGTCTGGGACGTGGCATGAAATCATTGAACAGCAGTCCTTTCGCCGACAGGCCGGCACGATCGAGTCGCTTGAGCGATTCTGAAATATCAGCCGCGCGGGTGACGCCAGCGCGCACCACGATAAAGATCGCGCCCGCGTGGGCACCGAGTATCAGGCTGTCTGCAACGGCCAGCAGTGGCGCGGTGTCGATCAGCACCAAATCATATTGCGGCGCGAGTCTGGCGATCAATGCCGCAAACTCGGGGCGCAGCAAAAGCTCGGATGGGTTGGGCGGTAGATTGCCGGTGGAAATGAAATCAAGCTGCTCCATCGCGCTGTGGCGAAAATCGTTGTCGACCCTCGTGCCCGCCAGCAGATCGGCAAGGCCGAATGCGCGATCAACCTGGAAGTATCGATGCAGATGACCGTCACGCAAATCGCCATCAATCAGCAGCACGCGCTTCCCGCTGTAGGCCATCACGCAGGCGAGATTGACCGTAAGGAAGGACTTGCCGAGCGCCTCAGTCGGCCCGGTGATCAGCACAAGATTATTCTTTGACTGCGTCATGCAGAACTGCAGAGCACTGCGGAATCCGCGCAAGCTCTCAATCGCCACATCCATGCTGGCGATCCTGGCTAGCAACGGCAAGCGGGCCGGGTCGCTGGTGCGCGCTGCGAGCGTCTGCTGCAAGCGGCTATGTGGGATGCTCGCATAGACTGGCACCCCGAACGCACGTTCTACTTCAGAAGGGTCGTGTAGCGCGGTCTGCAGTGAGCGCCGCAAGAAGGCGGCCATCACACCGAGAAACATGCCGACGAATACCGCCACCGCAATAATACGGGGACGATTCGGCGCGACCGGCCGCTCCGGCTTCTCCGGCGCATCGACCAGCCGCACATTGCTGGTCTTGCCGATGGCGATCAACTGCAGCTGCTGAGCCGATGACAGTAGCGCCGAGTACAGCTCATTGTTCGTCTTCACGTCGCGCGCAAGACGCACCATTTCCTGCTCCAGTACAGGAAGTTGCTTGAGCTGACTGGCAGATTCGCGCATCTCGCGATCGATTTCTTTCAGTTGTTCGTCTACTGCCGCCACGGCCGGGTGATTGGCAGTGAATCGCGACAGTAGCTCGCTGCGCTTCTGCTCCAGCTCAACGCGGCGCGTGCGCGCAGCGGAAGATCGCTGCAGCGTCAGCCGCCCCTCTTCGCCGATATCCACCGTGCCATGAACATGGCGGAACTGGTTGTAACGCGCCTCGGCCTGCTCCAGCTGCTTCTTGAGCTCGGGCAGCCTCTGGTTCAGATACGCCAGCGACTTGTCAGCCTCCTCTGTGCGGCGCGCGCTATTCTGGGCCATGTACTCGCGGGTGATCTCGGTCATCAACTGGTAGACACGCCCCGCATCGACCCCTTTGAGCGTGGCTGAGATCATCCCGGATTGCTTGCCTATCTCGGCCACGTTGAGCGCAGTCTGCACGGACTCGATGACGGCAAGCCGAGAACGTCGCTCCAGCGCAAAGCTTGAACCGGGCCAGGCTTGCATGCTGTTCACCCGCAGACTGACCAAACCAGCGCGTGTACTGGCTCCGAGCAGCTGACCGACCTGACCCTCGGTATCGAAGCCGCTCTGAGGTTCAGTCAACCGAAACTTCCCATCGCCAAGTGCCCGTAAATGGAATGTTCGGTTTTCCAGTGTCGGGGGCACACTGAAATCGCCGATCTCTATTCTTTCTCTGCCCCACGCATAACCAAAAGCACCGCGCAACGAAGGAAAAACCTCGGCCAGTCCGCTGTTCGCCAACAAGCCCCCCAGCAGCGGCGCACGCTCGGGACGCGCATCGATATACAGCCTGAGCCTGTCGACGGCGCGCGCGACGACCAACCGTGAGCGCAACAACTCAACCTCGGCTGCCGTGGGTGTCTTGTAGTCGATCATGGAACCCGCCTCGCCGAGGATATTTTTGGGTTCTCGCTGCCCCTTTTCTTCCACATGCACCAGCAAGTTGGATTCGTATTGAGGCGTCGCGACATACGCATACAACGTGCCGGCCAGCATGACCAGCAAGGCGACACTGGCAATCAGCCAGCGCTGCTCCAGCAGCAACGACAGATAGTCGCTGAGATGGTCCTCGCTGGGGTCAGCGAAAATCAGTGGTGGCTCGGCCGCGGGACTGACATACGTACTCAGGGGTGTATTCATAGAGGCGTTGTGCTGTGTTGCAGTCAGAGGGAGTGAGCCGCCGAAACCCGTTGTCGCGTCATTGGGAGCATCGCATCAGCGACCGGGTGTCGTAGCGATCACCGCGGTGGGCAGTGCACCCGGAATCAACGCGCTGATCGTGCGGTTCCAGTTGGTCAGGGGTGTCGCAGCGACATACACCACGTCCTTGGGATTAAGTTCGAAGCCTTCGGCCATGGCCAGCGCGCCAGGCGCGTTGGCATCGAGCTGATACACCATCGACTTGGCGCTGCTGCGCCGAATCACATAGACCTGTCGAGCATCACCGGTGACTGGATTGATGCCTCCCGCTTCTCCCAGTGCCTCGTTGAGGGTCAGGCGGCCATTGCGCATCGGCAGCGCGCGCGGCGAGGTGACTTCGCCAGAGATGAAAATCTTGCTCTCATCACGCGATAGCACACGAACGACGTCGCCGCTGGTCAGCATGATCGATGCCGGATTCACGCCACGCTGAACCAGCTGCGGCAGGTTGATGGGATAACTTTTTCCATCACGGTGAATGATGATGCGGCTTTGGTCTGCAGTGGGATTCATGCCGCCGGCGCGGTTGATCGCCTCGGTCAGTGTCATCGGCAGATCATTGATCGCCTGCACACCCGGCTGCTTGACTTCACCATCGACATACACACGCTTGCTGCGATAGGCCAGCACACGTACGCTGAGCTTGGGATTACGCAGATAACGGGCTAGTCGTTCTGTAAGCTGTTGATGAAGATCCGACGGGGTGAGGCCGGCGACCTTGAGCTTGCCAGCATACGGAAAGTCCAGCATGCCTTGATGGTCGACTTCGAAACCAGACTGCGGCTGCAGCGGACTGACGGCCACGCCCGCAACTGCCGCCGCGCCGAGTGGCGGTGCTGGCAACATGGAGGCCGACAGCTCGGGATGATCCCAGACGACGATGTGCAATACATCGCCGGCTTCGATGCGGTACACCTGTGCCGGTTGCAGCAGGGCGCCGATGTCTTCAGCCACTTGCTGATCACGCAACTCGCGCTCCTTGCGAACGAGGTCGGGGGTGATCGTGCGTATTTCTGTGCGTGGATGATCCGCGGCGCGGGTATCCGCGGTGGGCGCTTTGGCGAACTGTATGCCAGGCGCCATCGAGGTGCAGCCAGCAAATTGCAGCAGACACGCGAACACCGCCACCGCATTTGCGTTCAAGCTACGCTTGCAACGTGGTGCCGCAGCTTCTCTATCCTGGCTCTGCATGATGCTCCCTCCCCTTGCAGGACTTGGACTATCCTGCTCGAGCAAGGAATGTAGAAGGTCGCCAGAGATCAGCGGTTGAGGCCGCTCATGTCTGCGCTGCGACGCTCATGAGCACGACTGCATCAGGCGTCGCGCAGTATCTGCATGGGTGGGCGCGACAAGACGCCGCGCAAACCGAACCAGCCGCCTGCAAAAGCGCAAATGATGCCGGCGCACAGGCCCGCCGCCCACAGCAAGGGGCTCACGCTCCATTCGAAATCAAATACCTGTCGCGCGAGCACCCAACCCACCAGTGACGCACCCGTTGCAGCCAACGCGCCCGCACCCGCGCCAACCAGTAGGCACTCGACCCATTGCGCGCGAGTCAGCTGGCGGTGTGTCGCGCCCAATGCGCGCAACAGTCCGCCTTCATGAATGCGCTCCTGTTGCGATACCAGCATGGCAGCGGCCAGGACCATCACGCCCGCCGCCAGTGTGAATATGAACAGAAACTCGACCGCAGCGATCACCTGATCGATCACCTGCTGCGCTTGGGCCACCATGCTTCCAACATCGACGATGGTGAGGTTGGGGTACGCGCGTATCAGACGGTTCACCAGCGATGGCGCGGCCGCCGGCAAATGAAAAGCGGTGATCCAGGTGCTCGGCAAGGCCGAGGCCACATCCGGACTGAGTATCACGAAAAAATTCACCCGCATCGATCCCCAATCCAGCTTGCGTATGCTGGTGATGGTTACATCGACCGACTGTCCGGCGACATCGAAGCGCAGACGATCACCGAGCTTCAGCCCCAGGGTTTTTGCGAGCCCCTGCTCGACCGAGGCTTCGGCACGCGCCTTCACCGGATCGAACCAGTGGCCCTCGACCAGGGTATTTTTTTCTGGCATGTCGAGCATGGTGGACAAATTGAACTCGCGCTCAACCAGCCGCCGCGCTCGCTCCTCGGCGTAGCTCTCCGGCCGTACCTCATGCCCGTCCACCTGCAACAAGCGCCCGCGTATCATCGGATACAGCGGCGCGTCGCTGATACCGTTCGAGGCCAGCTCGGATTCGATCAGCGACTTTTGCTCTGGTTGGATATTGATCATGAAATGATTCGGCGCATCCGGTGGCGAGGACTGACGCCACGCAGTGAGCAAATCTTCTCGCACCAGCGTGAGCAGCAGCAGCGCCATCAGGCCCAGCGCAAGCGACACGATTTGTAGCGCGCTGGCCGATGGCCTGCGCCGGAGCGAGGTCTGCGCAAACCGCCAGGCAGGCCAGTGCAAGGGGAAACGCACTTTTTGCATCGCAGCCAGCAGCACCCAAGCAGCTGCCGCCGAGACCAGCAGTCCGACGATGAAACCACCGGAAGTCAGCAGACCCAGTTTGATATCGCGCGCCTGCCACAGCAGCAAGGCCACGAAACAAGACACCGCGAGCGCGTAACCGGCCACGGTGAATGCCTGCGGTGCCTGCTGCTCGCGCCGTATCACGCGATTATGGGGCACGCTTCTTAGCTGCAGCACTGGTGGCAAAGCAAAACCCAGCAGCAGCAATAGTCCAGTCGCCATGCCCTGCAGCGCGGGTAACGCAGCCGGCGGCGGCAGCTGCGTCGTCATCAGGGATCCCAGCCAATGCAATAGCAGCATGTGCGCGCCGAACCCGAGCAGCACACCGGCTGCGCTGCCAGCAATTCCTATCAGCAGAAATTCCATCAGGTAGAGCAGCGTGACTTCAGACTCGGTCATGCCCAGACAGCGCAGCATCGCGCAAGCGTCGAGATGACGCTGCATGAACCGACGCGCCGCCATCGCCACGGCCAGCGCCGCCAGCATCGCAGTCAGCAGGCTGACCAGCGCGAGAAACTGGCGCGCGCGTTCGAGCGTGGTGCGCATCTCGGGCCGGCCCGACTCTAGCGATTCAAGTTGTACACCACGCACAGCATGTTGGCTGATCTGCTCGTCCAGCCAGCGCTGAAAGTCGCTTACGGCACGCGCATCGCCGGCCAGCTGTAGTCGGTAGGTCAAGCGCGAACCATTCTGCGCCAGTCCGGTGGAAGAAAGATCATCCAGCGACAGCATCACGCGTGGCGCAAAATT
>JBEDGK010000279.1:0-15713 GCA_041174665.1 Pseudomonadota bacterium | reverse complement strand
TCACTGCTGGCAAGCTGTTTCGTATCTGAGAGCCGCTGTCGAAAACTGCGCGCCCCCGGCAAGCCTGCCATCAGACCTAACATATGCCGTGTAATGCTGTTGAGTCGTGGGCCTTCGCGGTCAAGCTGTTCGCGTACATAAGGCAAGATTGCATTAATGATCTCTGCGCGGCTCAAGGGCGCCGCCGCATCGCCGTAATACCGTCCATCGAACGCAGCCATCAGGTAGGGGTTGTGATACGCCTCGCGACCGATCATTACGCCATCGATATGCTGCAAATGTACATCGATCTCATGCAAGGTCCTGACACCGCCATTGATGATGATCTCCAATTGTGGAAAATCCCGCTTCAGTTGATAAACACGCTCATAACGCAATGGGGGTATCTCGCGATTTTCTTTAGGAGTGAGTCCTTTGAGGATCGCATTGCGTGCATGGACGATGAAGGTACGACAGCCGGCTTCTGCCACGGTACCAACGAAGTCACGAACGAAATCATACGAGTCGATCTCATCGATACCAATGCGGTGTTTGACGGTAACGTCAATACTGACGACATCTCGCATGGCCTTCACACCATCAGCCACCAGCATAGGTTCAGCCATTAGACAAGCACCAAATGCGCCGCGCTGTACTCGCTCAGAAGGGCAGCCGCAGTTGAGATTGATTTCGTCATAGCCCCATTGCTCACCAAAGCGTGCGCTGATCGCAAGATCTTCTGGTTCACTACCCCCAAGCTGCAGGGCGACAGGATGCTCCTCATGGCTGAAATCAAGATGCCGGGCTTTGTCACCATGGATGATCGCGCCGGTCGTGACCATTTCCGTGTAGAGCCAGGTGTGGCGGGTGATCTGCCGGTGGAACATACGGCAATGGCGATCAGTCCAGTCCATCATGGGGGCAACGGACAAGCGGCGGGGAGGCAGCGGTGCTTTCAATGTCGGAATGAGCATCAACGGGTCAAGCCCGCATTTTACCGGTACCCGCAGCCCCGGTCTTGGATGCAGTAAAGTGACGGTTCCCGGGATTGATGAACCAAGACCCGCTGGTATTTCAGACTATTTTTCAGATTATTTTGTGCTCATGACAACCGATACCACCCATTACTGGATGCCTTTTACCGCCAACCGGCAATTCAAGACACGCCCGCGGATGATGAAGTCGGCGGCTGGCATGTACTACACAACCGACGATGACCGGCAGATACTTGATGGCACCGCGGGACTGTGGTGCGTGAATGCCGGGCACGGGCATTCCAAGATTATCGAATCGGTGGTCCGGCAGGCAGAGACCATGGATTTTGCGCCGCCTTTTCAGATGGGGCATGCGGCTGCGTTCGATGCGGCGCGCAGCCTCGCCGAGATGGCCCCCCAAGGACTGAATCGCATATTTTTTTGCAACAGCGGATCGGAAGCTGTGGATACGGCGCTGAAGATGGCGTTGGCATACCACAGGATGCGCGGCGATTCACTTCGCACGCGACTGATAGGACGCGAGCGCGGTTATCACGGCGTGGGTTTTGGCGGCATTGCCGTCGGTGGCATCGCGGGTAACCGCAAGCATTTTGGACCCGCGCTGCCGGGAGTCGATCATCTCCGTCATCCGCTGGATATCTCCCGTAATGCCTTTTCGCGCGGCCTCCCTGAACACGGCGCCGAGATTGCTGATGAATTCGAGCAGCGCCTGCTGGCGCTGCACGATCCGACGACGGTGGCCGCGTTGATCGTTGAACCCGTACAGGGGTCGACCGGCGTGATCCTTCCACCAAAGGGTTATTTACAAAAACTACGCGCGATCTGTGACAAGTACGGCATCCTGCTGATCTTCGATGAAGTCATCACCGGATTCGGACGATTGGGAACGGCGTTTGCCGCCGATTATTTTGGCGTTGTGCCTGACATGATCTGCTGCGCGAAAGGTCTGACGAATGCAGTGGTGCCAATGGGTGCCGTGATTGCAAGGCAAGCTATCCATGACACCTTCATGGATGCTGCACCTGAAAATTCAATCGAGTTTTACCATGGCTATACCTACAGCGGCCATCCGCTGGCTTGCGCCGCTGCAATTGCCACACTTGATGTTTACCTGAACGAGAAGTTGTTTACGCGTGCCGCGTCGATGGCACCTGCATTTGAAGCTGCTGCCCATTCACTGCGTGGACTGCCTCATGTGAAAGATGTGCGTAATCTCGGATTAATCTGCGGCATCGAACTTGAACCCATCCCAGGCAAGCCGACTGCACGCGCATATGAAGTTTTTGAACGCTGCTTTTGGGAAGAGAACGTACTGATCCGGACAACAGGAGACATCATTGCACTGTCGCCGCCACTAATTATCGACGAGGATCAAATCAACCGACTAGTCGCTGCAATCAGCAAGGTACTTGTCAGTATGATCAAGTAAATACTCATTCATATGGCAACAAAAAAGCGCCGTCGGGCGCTTTTTTGTTTCATGCTGCACTGATCAGGCCGCTTCGCGCGAGGCGCGCTTGCGCTCATGCTCTTTCAGGAACCGCTTACGCAGACGTATGCTCTTGGGCGTGATCTCGACCAGCTCATCGTCTTCGATGAATTCAACGGCATATTCAAGCGTCAGATCGATGGGTGGAATCAGGCGCACTGCCTCATCGGTACCGGATGCTCGGACGTTGGTGAGCTGCTTACCCTTGATAGGGTTAACCACCAGATCATTGTCGCGAGAGTGTATGCCGATGATCATACCTTCGTAGATCGGGTCATTGTGAACGACGAACATGCGACCGCGCTCTTGCAGCTTCCAAAGCGCATAAGCAACTGCCGCGCCATCTTCCTGCGAGACCAGTACCCCGTTGCGACGGCCGGCGAGTTCCCCCTTGCTGGCATCCACAGGGCCGTACGCATCGAACACATGACTCATCAAACCTGTGCCCCGTGTCAACGTCATGAACTCGCCTTGGAATCCGATCAAGCCACGGGCAGGAATACGATACTCAAGGCGCACACGCCCTTTGCCATCCGGCTGCATATCCTGCAGCTCACCACGCCTGCGGCCCAATTCTTCCATCACGCCGCCCTGATGCGCTTCTTCGACATCGACAGTCAAATTCTCAAAGGGCTCGTTTCGTACACCATCGATCATCTTGAAAACCACACGTGGACGCGAGACGGCCAGTTCGTATCCTTCGCGACGCATATTCTCCAATAAAATAGTCAGATGAAGTTCGCCTCGACCAGACACTTCAAATATCGTGTCGTCATCCGTCGGTGAAACGCGCAGCGCGACGTTCGATTTCAACTCGCGCTCCAGCCGCTCGCGCAACTGACGGCTAGTGACGAACTTACCCTCGCGGCCTGCGAGTGGTGAAGTGTTCACCATGAAGTTCATCGTCAGCGTAGGCTCGTCAACACTCAGCATCGGCAGTGCATCGGGCGTGTCGACCGCGCAGACGGTTGATCCAATACCAATGTCTTCAATACCATTGATCAGCACGATATCGCCAGCCATGGCCTCAGGAACGACCTCACGCTCCAGGCCACGGAATTTGAGTACCTGATTGATGCGGCCCTTGATCGGTGTAGAGTCTGGACCGTTCAGGATGATTACATCTTGCAGCGGTTTCACCCGGCCACGCTTGATACGGCCGATGCCGATCTTGCCAACATAAGACGAATAATCGAGTGAGGAGATTTGCAGCTGCAGGGGGCCATCCGTATCATCATCACGCACCGGCACATACTTGAGCACGGCATCGAACAGCGGCTTCATGTCGCCTTCGCGAATGTCGGGATCAAGGCTGGCATAACCATTGAGGGCGGACGCATAGACGATCGGAAAATCGAGCTGCTCTTCCGTGGCGCCGAGCTTGTCGAATAATTCGAAAGTCGCGTTGATCACCCATTCAGGACGCGCACCGGGGCGATCGATCTTGTTCACCACGACGATGGGTTTGAGTCCCAGACCCAATGCCTTGCGGGTAACGAAGCGTGTCTGAGGCATCGGGCCCTCAACCGCATCAACGAGCAGGAGCACGGAATCAACCATCGACAGCACGCGCTCCACTTCCCCGCCAAAATCAGCGTGACCGGGAGTATCGACGATATTGATGTGGGTACCTTCGAACTCGACCGCGCAGTTCTTCGCAAGGATGGTGATCCCGCGCTCTTTTTCGAGATCGTTGGAATCCATCACGCGGGTATCCACTTGCTGGTTCTCGCGGAAAGTACCGGACTGCCTCAGCAACTGGTCAACCAGCGTGGTCTTGCCGTGGTCAACGTGGGCAATGATGGCAATGTTGCGCAAAGCGCGGTCAGTATTTGACATAGGGGACTGGCCAGATCGGGTAAACCGGAGATTTTACCACTTAATTATTCCGAAACCGAGAAATTCCTTGATTTTTCAATGAGTTGCAAAAACTTCCCAGATTCCGACAGGCGTCTCCGCACCGGCCTGCCAACGCTTGCGAAATTGCGATATTTTTATATTTTTGGCAATGCGATTGTTCTTGCATGTGCAACCAACCGGCAGTATTTGACCCTGCCAGATGCATCGCCTCGTCAGGCTGTGGTTGACACCACACGCTCCGGAATCATCACCTGATCATGATTGACGACTGCAGTACCGGCAAAACTGCCGGCAGGTCCCAGAACCCTGACTCTGCCCTCAGGGAGCGAAAGAGACAGGCAGTGCTCGCCCAACTCTCTGCCAAGCGCCAGTCGCTGACCATGCATGAAACGACGAATCAAATCTTGATTAAGCTGCACTGCTGGCAGCATTGAAGTGAGGCTATCGACGGGTCGTAGCAAGGAGGAACGCGGCTCGCTATTTTCTCCCAACACCGATAAAGGAATTGAATCCACCACTGACAGGTGAGCAATACTAGTGCGTCGGAGTTGTGTGAGGTGCGCACCGCAACCCAAAGCTTTGCCAATGTCTTCTCCCAATACACGAACATAGGTACCTTTGCTGCAGCGTACCCGTATCTTCAATGTGACAAAGTCGAATTCCAATAATTCAATGTCATGAATAAGTATTTCTCTGGCTTTTCGTTCCAGGGTAATACCTTCACGGGCATATGCATAAAGAGGTTTTCCATCGACTTTCAAAGCAGAATACATTGGTGGGGTCTGGCTGATCTTTCCCCTGAAATGAGAAAGTACCCTATCGACCTGCTCTCGGTTAACGTGTACCTCTCGGATCTCCAGCACCTCGCCCTCGGTATCGCCAGTCGAAGTCGTTACTCCAAGATGAACCGTTGCCTCATATGATTTATCTGCGTCCAGCAAATCACTCGCATATTTTGTCGCCTCGCCGAAACAGAGTGGCAACAGCCCTGTAGCAAAAGGATCAAGGGTGCCGGTATGTCCTGCCTTTTCAGCATTGAGCAGCCATTTGGCTTTGGCAAGTGCTTGCGTGCTCGACATACCTGCAGGCTTGTCGAGCAGAAGTACACCATGAACAGGAACACGCCTGCGTTTGAGCTGATGATTCATGGGTAGACTGGGGAGCTGACGCTGAGGCTATTGCTCGTCCGCGTCTTTCGCGCGGGTGGCATTAGCTTCGTCGATCAGTTTCGATAGCGTGGCGCCGCGAAGCGTGGAGGTATCATGCACAAAATGCAGCTCGGGCAGTGTATGAATGTGGAGGCGCTTGCCCAATTGATTGCGCAAAAATCCAGCAGCTTTTTGTAACCCTTTTAACGTATTTGCTACCGATAAGGGATCATCGATCAAGGTTGTGAAAAACACCTTGGCGTGTGCGTAGTCAGGTGTGAGCTGGACTTCGGTGAGCGTGACCATGCCGATGCGGGGATCTTTGACTTCCATTGCGATCAGCTCGGCGAGATCCTTCTGGATCTGATCGGCGACACGCTGGCTGCGGCCGGGGATGGATTTGCTGTGCTTGGCCATGAGGGGGGGTACGTTTCAAAAGACACTGGATCCCAGCGCGCGCCGGTGTCCAGTATCTTTATCTTTACTGTCTTAAAGAGTACGAGCGACTTCTTGCACCTCGAAGACTTCAAGCTGATCGCCTTCCTTGATGTCGTTGTAGTTTTTCAGTGAGAGACCGCACTCAAAACCGGACTTCACTTCCTTCACGTCATCCTTGAAGCGCTTGAGCGAATCCAGCTCACCAGTCCACAGCACCACATTGTCGCGCAACAGACGGACATGCGCGCCACGCTTGACCGTACCTTCGAGCACATAGCAGCCAGCAATAGCACCGACTTTGCTGACCATAAAGACCTGACGTATCTCGACCAGTCCCAGCGCATGCTCGCGCTTCTCGGGCGCCAGCATGCCGCCCATCGCTGCCTTGATCTCATCAATCGCGTCGTAAATAATGTTGTAGTAACGAATATCGATACCGCTGGATTCGGCCAGCTTGCGCGCTGAGGCATCAGCACGCACATTGAAGCCGATAATCACCGCCTTGGAGGCCAGCGCGAGATTGACATCAGATTCGCTGATACCACCTACTGCAGCATGAACAACCTGAACACGTACCTCGGCAGTAGAGAGTTTCTGCATCGACCCGACCAACGCTTCCTGTGAGCCTTGCACGTCGGCCTTGATGATAAGCGCCAAGTTCTTGACCTCACCCTCACCCATCTGCTCGAACATGTTCTCCAGCTTTGCAGCCTGTTGCTTGGCCAACTTGACATCACGATACTTACCTTGCCTGAACAGGGCGATCTCGCGCGCCTTGCGCTCGTCAGTGAGCACCATCGCTTCTTCACCGGCCGCCGGCACTTCGGTCAGACCTTGAATCTCCACGGGAATTGAAGGTCCCGCTTCGTTAATCGCTTTGCCATTCTCGTCCAACATGGCGCGAACCCGGCCATACGAAGAACCTGCGAGCACGATATCGCCGCGCTTGAGCGTGCCGGACTGCACCATGATGGTGGCAACCGGTCCACGGCCTTTGTCGAGCTTGGCTTCGATAACCAAACCCTTGGCAGGCGTCTCGACAGGTGCCTGAAGCTCCAGCACTTCGGCTTGCAGCAAAACGTTCTCCAGCAAGGTATCAATACCTTCGCCAGTTTTTGCGGAAACCGCAATGAAGGGGGAATCACCACCGTATTCTTCAGGCACAACTTGCTCGGCAACGAGCTCAGTTTTCACTCGGTCAGGGTTTGCTCCCGGCTTGTCGATCTTGTTGATCGCAACCACCAAGGGGACACCAGCGGCCTTCGCATGCGCGATCGCCTCCTTGGTCTGGGGCATCACGCCATCATCGGCGGCCACGACCAGAATGACGATATCGGTCGCTTTCGCGCCGCGCGCACGCATGGCGGTAAATGCTTCGTGGCCTGGGGTATCGAGGAAAGTAATCATGCCCCTCGGTGTTTCGACATGATAAGCGCCGATATGCTGGGTAATGCCACCTGCCTCCCCAGATGCGACTTTGGCACGACGTATATAGTCGAGCAGTGAGGTCTTGCCGTGGTCGACGTGACCCATCACGGTAACGACCGGTGCGCGCGGATGCATTTCGGCATCAGCGTTCTGATTACCTTCTTCGAGCAACGCCTCGGGATCATCCAGCTTGGCAGCATGCGCAACATGCCCCATCTCTTCAACGACAATCATTGCGGTTTCTTGATCGAGTACCTGATTGATGGTGACCATTTGACCAAGCTTCATGAGCTGCTTGATGACCTCGGACGCCTTCACGGACATCTTGTGTGCAAGCTCGGCAACCGTGACGGTTTCAGGTACATTTACCTCGCGCACGACCGCCTCGGTCGGCTGCTGGAAGTTCGACTCGCGCTCTTCAGCATGGTTATTGCGGCGACCACGCGGACCGGCGCGCCAGCCGTCGCGGCCACCCGGCGTCGGTGCGCCTCGCGTTTTCAGGCCACCAGGGCTACGTTTCTTCTCATCCTGCCAGGTCGATGACACATTGGCAGACTTGATGGATTTTTTCTCGCCTGGCTTTTTGTCATCCTTTTTCTCGCCGGGTTTTTTCTCGGCTGGACGATGCAAGGTACCCTCGGCACGCGCCGCCGGCTGCTCGGGTGCCTTGAGCACTTTGCGCGGCGCATTCATCATGGCCTTGATCTGCGCGACTTCATTGGCCACTGCCTTTCGCGCCTGCTCGGCGGCCACTGCGCGAGCGGACTCTGCGGCAGCACGCGCCGCGTCTTCGGCGGCACGCTCTGCTGATGCCGCACCCAACAGGGTGGAATCTTTGGCTGCTACGGCAGCGCTTGACAGTTCGGCCTCTGCCTGCTCGGCAGCGATACGCTCCGCCTCCAGTTTCGCCAGCCTTTCCTGCTTCTCGCGAAGATCGGCTTCCTGACGTGCGATCAGTTCAGACTGACGACGTGCCTCATCTGCCCGGCGCGCGATTTCAGCATCATCGATGATGTTTGCCTGCGGCACATCAATTTCCCCCGCAACTGGCGCATCGTCGCGCTTGACGAAGGTACGCTTCTTTCTCACCTCCACTTGAATAGTGCGCGACTTCCCACTTGAATCGGCTTGCTTGATTTCCGTCGTTTCTTTACGAGTGAGCGTGATCTTTTTCTTTTCGCCGTCCCCAGTAGATCCATGAACTTTGCGCAGGTGCCCGAGCAGCTTGTCCTTGTCTTCCTTGGACAGCTGATCCTCGGCCGAGCTCTTGTCGACGCCAGCTGCCTTGAGCTGCTTGAGCAGCAGATCGGCCGGCATTTTCAGCTCGGAGGCAAATTGGGCTACGTTGTTGCTTGCCATTCAATCCTCTTTTCTAGTCGCGCTATCATGATGTCAGTAGGAGGAATCACTTGCTCTCGGCAAGGCTCCACACGCGAGCCTGCAGTTCTTTGGCATGCTCGTCATACTTCGCATCGATAAGTCGCATTTCATCGTCTGTGGCATCCTTGAATTCTTCGTCGATCAGTTGTCGCGCGCGCTCTGTCGGCAGCGCCAGGATTGCGCCAAACTCATCGTAGGCAAGGTTACCGAAAGCATCCAGTGTCTTGATGCCCGCGAGTCCCAGCTTGCCTGCCGTCGTGCGATCCATGCCCTCAAGGTTGATCAGCCCGTCTTCCATACCCTCGAGTCCTTCTTCCGAGGCGATGGCCTCGGTTACGAGCGCGTCACGAGCGCGGTTACGAAGCTCGTCGACGGTCGCTTCGTCGAAGGCCTCGATATCCAGCATCTCAGAGATTGGTACGTAGGCGATTTCTTCCAATGTGGAGAAACCTTCTTGAGCAAGAATATCGGCGACTTCCTCGTCCACATCGAGCTTTTCCATGAACACCTGACGAATCAGCGCACGCTCCGACGCCGCCTTGTCTGCGGACTCTTCGGCGGTCATGATGTTGATCTGCCAGCCTGTGAGCTCGGATGCCAGGCGTACGTTCTGACCGCCACGCCCAATCGCGATCGCGAGATTTTCTTCATCGACCACGACATCCATAGCATGCTTGTCTTCATCGACCACGATCGAGGAGACGTTCGCCGGCGCCAGCGCACCGATCACGAACTGTGCGGGATCATCAGACCAGAGCACGATATCGACGCGCTCGCCACCCAGCTCACCCGTTACGCTCTGCACGCGCGAGCCACGCATGCCAACGCACGTACCGATGGGATCGATGCGCTTGTCGCTGGTGTATACCGCGATCTTCGCCCGGACACCGGGGTCGCGTGCGGCTGATTTGATTTGCAGCAGGCCCTGCTCGATCTCGGGAACTTCCAGCTCGAACAGCTTCATGATGAAATCAGGCGCGGTACGCGAGAGAATCACCTGCGGACCTCGTGCATTGCGGTCGATGCGCAGGATGTAGGCCCGCACACGATCGCCAATGCGGAGGTTTTCTTTCGGGATCATCTGATCGCGCGGAAGCCGCGCCTCGATCTTGCCGGACTCGACGATGGCATCGCCGCGCTCCATGCGCTTGATGGTGCCGGTCACCAGAGAGTCGCCGCGCTCGAGGAAATCTGACAAGATCTGCTCACGCTCTGCATCGCGGATGCGCTGCAATACCACCTGCTTGGTGTCTTGCGCAAAGCGACGTCCGAAATCGACGGATTCAATAGGCTCTTCAATATAGTCGTCGACCTCGATATCGTCGATCTGCTCTTTGGCTTCGAACAACAAGATCTCTTGGTCGGGCAGCTGCAGTCCAGCCTCGTCGGGCACGACATGCCAGCGGCGGAAAGTCTCGAATTCGCCGTTGTCGCGATCAATCGCCACGCGGATGTCCACCTCGCCCTCGTAGCGCTTTTTGGTGGCTTGTGCGAGCGCATGCTCCAGTGCGCCGAATACGACCTCCTTGTCGACGTTCTTCTCACGCGCCAGCGCATCGACCAGCATCAAAATTTCGCGACTCATTTACGACTCCTGAAATCCACTTTGGGCACCAATCGTGCCTTGTCCACTTCAGCCAACGAAAACTCCAGCATCGCCGGCCCTTCATTTCCTTCGAATTCAAGTCTGAGTGTCTCACCCTCGGGCGCATGCAGCACACCCTGAAACGATTTGCGGTTGCCCGCACCAGGCGAGGTCATTCGTAGCTTGATCAGAGCTTCTTGCCCGGCGAAGCGAGTGTAGTCGGCAAGTTTCTTCAGCGGCCTGTCCAATCCCGGTGAAGACACTTCAAGCCGTTCATAGTCGGCATCCTCGACGGTCAGCACGTGCAACAATTGATGCGTAACTTTCTCGCAATCTTCGACGGTAACGGCACGTCCCTCATGCTCAGGCACATCTATGAAGACCGTCAGGTGCCCGTGCCCGCGCCGCTCGAAGTCGACCAGTTCGTAGCCCATGCCGACGACTGTCTTTTCAATTAGCGCTGATAGAACCAAACCACACTCCGACCCAGCCGCCATGACAGCGGTCTGTTGCAAACTTTTTCAGGAAAAAAAAAATGGGCAAGTGCCCATCTTTTTTTGCTTGGCGCCCAGCGCGTCATATATTCGCCACCGTCAAACCGTATCTGGGTGACGAGGGAACGCGGAACGCTGGGTCGACGCTTTGTTAAGTGCCTGATTATAAGCGATAAGCCGCTCCGCTGCAATGCGCGTTCGTAATCTTGCAGACTTGTCAAAAGAAAAATTTCAAGGGCGCGCCCGCTCAACCGCGCGACCGCCTGCGCTGTTGCCCGCTGCCGAAACGATCGTTGGTCCACTGGCCGCTACCTTGACTATTGCGGCCTTGGGTGCTGCGGCGCTGACCATCTCCTCGATTGGGTCGGCTGCCGTTGACTACCATCGGCAGACCAATCGCCGTCTGCAAAGGATCGGGCTGCCGGGGCTTTCCGGATGGACGCTTGCCGTTCTGCTGACTATTTGGCTGGCCGTAGTGTTGGCCATTGCGATTACCGTGCGCCTGCTGGCCACGCGCTTGAGGTCCGTGCGACTTTTGCTGCTTCGTGTTTTTCTGCAGGCCACTTGCTGCCATCAGACCTCTGACTGCGTGCTCATCAAGTTCTTCCCAGCGTCCGCGCTTCAGGCTGGCTGGCAGGGTCATCACACCGTACCGGGTACGAATGAGGCGAGACACCGTGAGGCCTATTGCCTCGAACATGCGGCGCACTTCACGATTACGCCCTTCCGAGATGATTACGCGATACCAGCGATTTGCTCCCTCGCCACCGCCATCACTGATCTTGTTGAAGCTTGCCGGTCCGTCTTCCAGCTCAACGCCTGAAAGCAACTTCTGGCGCATACCCTCTTCGAGCTCGCCCAGTGTGCGCACAGCGTATTCGCGCTCGATGCCATAGCGCGGATGCATCAGACGATTGGCCAGATCTCCGGAGGTCGTAAAAAGCAGCAGGCCCTCGGTGTTGAAATCCAGCCTGCCCACCGCCAGCCATTTGCCGGCTTTCATCGGAGGCAGCCGATCGAAAACCGTGGCCCGGCCCTCGGGATCACTCGTACTGACGATCTCGCCCGCCGGCTTGTGGTAAACCAAAACCCGCGGCGGCCGGCTGCTGACCTTGCGCTGCACGAGCTTGCCATTAATGCGAACTTGATCCGCCGGCAAAATGCGCTGGCCTATATGCGCGGGCTCGCCATTGACCGATACGCGCCCGGCGATGATCAGCTCCTCCATATCGCGACGGGAACCCATGCCTGCTTCGGCAAGAACCTTGTGCAACTTGGGTGCATCGTCGTCGGCAGTAAGATCACGCCGCACCGGTTTATGCTGACGCTGCTGACGCGGCGCGTTGTCCTCCGCACCGACTGACTGATCGTAGGCCTCGGAGGTGACAAAACTGAATACCGCATCGGCGTCACCCGCACCGGCGCGGGCCACATTGTGCTGATTCTTCTGATGCCTGCGTTCTTGTCCGCCGTGGCGGGCGTCTTTTCCACCCGGCGGATTCTGCTTCTGTGCATGCTGGCGCGGCGTCTGCTGAGGGCGAGTCCCGTGCTCTGGACGCTCTCGCGGTTCGGCCTCCCCTTCGACAGTAACGGATGACGAGGGCGCTGCTCCTTCCGCGCCCCGCTCGGAGCGCGCGCGCCGCAAAGACCGAGGACCTCGGACCCCGCGGCGAGCAGGCTTTTGATCCGCCGGATTCCTCTTGTCGCTGCCCTCCTGATCGGGCCTCCCGGTTTCTTGCTCGAGGTCTTGCATGCTCAGTTCAGCCTGAGGGTCGGTGGGATTGTTGACTGTCATTGTCTGTTTAGGGGTGGGGGTTAATCAGCAGCTTCGCCCGGCGCACGCTCACCTGCTTGTTGGGGTTCGTGTGTTTGCTCTGCATTCTCTTCACTCGTAATCTCACCAGTCTCGCTACCGTGGGTGCCTTCTCGCGGCTCCCCGCGGGCCACGCTGACTGAATGAACGTCGTGCTCGGCTCCCGAATCGGCAGAGCCGCCTGCATCGCCGGTGTCTGAGAATTGAATGGTTGCCTGGTGCAATGTCGCCTCGATGTTTTGCTCCATGGCCTGGATTACGCTCGAGCCATCCATGCCTTCGCCACCCACCGGCTGCAGGGTCGGCAGTTCCTCCAGCGATGACAGGCCCAGGTCGTCAAGAAACTGCTTGGTCGTTGCAAACAGCGCAGGACGCCCCGGCACATCACGATGACCTATAGCGTCAATCCAGCCACGGTCTTCAAGTAGCTTGATAGTCTGCGAATTCACCGCTACACCCCGGATATCTTCGATGTCGCCCCGTGTCACGGGCTGTCGGTAAGCGATGATGGCCAATGTCTCCAAGGTCGCGCGCGTGTACTTCGGAGGCTTTTCCGGATTGAGCCTGTCGAGAAAAGTTTTCATTTCCGGCCGGCTCTGAAACCGCCAGCCGGTGGACAGCCGCACCAGTTCAACCCCTCGTTCAGACCAATCCTGGGTCAGTTCGTCGAGCAGCGAGTTGATCGAATCGGCATCGAGCGAAGACTCCTCTTCCTCTGCCAACGCGACGAAGAGTTTTTTCATGTCGTTGATCGTGAGCGCTTCATGCGTGCACAGCAACACGGTCTCAAGGACTTTTTTCGCCTCTGCGGTATTCATCTGTGATTCGTGCAATACAGGTTGGTTGCAGTGAACAGCTAACTAAAGGGCCCGCGTCAAAGAAGCTGTGGCAGGAGCTGTATCGATGGTGCTTGCTGCCAGCGCCCGGTGTGGTGGACTTTTTGGTGGGCTGCTGGCGCTCAAGAGCCGGTCACTTGGACTCGGCAGGGACGGCGGGCTGTACTCTCCCGGGCTGGGAAGAGGGCCGCATCTGACCCGAACTGGCGCGGATTATAGGGCAGTTCCCCAAAATTGTCATTGCCTCAGGGTGCAAAAGGGAGATGAGAACCACCTGCATTCGACTCGCTCGGCAACAAGCACGCGTGTTGGGTGCGGCGAGGTAAGACCCGCGGTGGCCGCTCAAGAAAACAAAGCCCGATCACAAGGACCGGGCCAGAGTTTGGTTGCGGGGACAGGATTTGAACCTGTGACCTTCGGGTTATGAGCCCGACGAGCTGCCAGACTGCTCCACCCCGCGCCTGAGAAGTCGGACTATACAGGGTCCGGCTCTGTTTTGCAAATTCTCTTTGTTGAAGTGATGCGCATCTTTCGAGTGTTACACTCGCTCTCGGGGTTACTCATGCTTGCCTGCTCTCATCAACTTTGATTACGCATCCGCGATGAATTTTTGCTCAAGCTGCGGCCACCCGGTGCAGGTTCGCATTCCGTCTGACGACAACCGCGAGCGGCATGTATGCACGCATTGCGGTACGGTTCACTACCAGAATCCCAAGATGGTTGTTGGTAGTATTCCGCTATGGGATGAACACGAGGCAGGCAAGGTGCTTCTGTGCAGACGAGCGATTGAGCCGAGACATGGGTACTGGACCTTGCCAGCCGGTTTCATGGAGAACAATGAGACAACCGCAGAAGCAGCCGAGCGTGAGACGCTAGAGGAAGCGGGCGCCAGAATCGAATTGCAAGAACTTTACTCAATGATGAACGTGCCTCATGTGCACCAAGTTCACATGTTCTATCGTGCACGCCTGCTGGATCTTGATTTCTTGGCAGGCACGGAAAGCCTGGAAGTCAAACTTTTCTCCAAAGCCGAAGTACCCTGGGATGAGATTGCGTTTCCAACAGTGGCGCACACACTCAGATTTTTCTTTGATGATCTTGCGGCGCATCGTAACGGGCAATCGTTCGGACTACGCTCGATGGACATACGCCGCAAGATGCAAGATTAATTTAACGTCAGCACTGCAAATTACCAGCTGACTTCCCGCTCCGGAGTGGATGTGATCTTGTGCACCGACAGATCTGCTCCCTGGTACTCCTCCTCGGGATCAAGACGTATGCCTGTCGTCTTTTTGAGAATGCCGTAGATCAACCATCCGCCAGCGACAGCGACAGCGATACCCATGAGCGTGCCAATCAGCTGGGACATCAGCGATACTCCCCCTAGGCCGCCGGCCGCCTGCAGGCCAAAAATACCGGCTGCAATACCGCCCCATGCGCCGCATAGGCCATGCAATGGCCACACGCCGAGGACGTCATCAATCTTCCAGCGATTCTGCGTCAGGATAAACATCCACACAAAGATGGCGCCCGCCACACCGCCTGTAACCAGCGCGCCCAGAGGATGCATCAGATCCGAGCCTGCGCACACGGCGACTAGACCCGCGAGCGGGCCATTATAGGCAAAACCCGGGTCGTTCTTGCCCAACACCAAAGCGACTAGCGTGCCGCCCACCATCGCCATCAGCGAATTGATGGCAACGAGTCCATTCATTTTGTCGAGTGTCTGCGCACTCATCACATTGAAGCCGAACCAGCCTACGGCGAGTATCCACGCGCCGAGCGCCAGAAAAGGAATATTTGAAGGCGGATGCGCTGCCACCGCACCATCTTTCGTATAACGTCCGCGTCGGGGTCCGAGCAGCATCACCGCGGGCAGTGCCGCCCAGCCGCCGACCGCGTGCACCACGATTGAACCGGCGAAGTCGTGAAAAGGCGCACCGAAGCTGGCCTCGAGCCAACCCTGCACGCCAAAGCGCTGGTTCCATGCAATACCCTCGAACAAGGGATAGACAAATCCGACGAGCAGCGCAGTCGCCACCAGCTGTGGGTGAAAACGCGCACGCTCGGCAATACCTCCGGATATGATCGCTGGAATGGCTGCTGCGAAGGTCAGCAGGAAGAAAAATTTCACGAGCTCAAAACCGCTCTTCTCTGCAAGCACCGAGGCACTGCTGAAAAAATGCACACCATACGCAATTCCGTAGCCCACAAAAAAATAGGCGACGGTAGAGACAGCAAAATCCACTAATATTTTTACTAGTGCAT
>JBEDGK010000278.1:0-13542 GCA_041174665.1 Pseudomonadota bacterium | reverse complement strand
CCCACAAAGGGACACTCACTTTGTAGCTTGAGGAGCTCTACAAAGGGGCACTCACTTTGTAGCTGAGTGAGTGTCCCTTTGTAGCTGTAGCGACGCAAAGGGATGGACTCAAAGCGATCCGGAGCTCTACAAAGGGGCACTCACTTTGTAGCCCACAAAGGGACACAGCCCACAAAGGGACACTCACTTTGTAGCTTGAGGAGCTCTACAAAGGGGCACTCACTTTGTAGCTGAGTGAGTGTCCCTTTGCAGCTAGTGTCCCTTTGCAGCTCCTTTGCAGCTTTCCCTTTGCAGCTTGTCGCGGGTCTGCAAAGTGAGTGTCCCTTTGTAGGGAAGTTCCTGTTGGCACTGTTCAGGCCTCGGGCCTTTGCTCTGTGATTCCGGCGAAGGCCGGGCTTAAGCGACCTTGCCAGATCGAATTCACTTGACGCCTTACCGACAAAACATCATCCGCTACCCATGAACGCCCTAGAATCCGAACTGACTTATGTATTTGACGATGCGCTACCCGACACTGGCACGACCATGGAGGTCGCTCCGGGTGTGCGCTGGTTGCGTATGGGACTTCCCTTCGCACTAAATCACATCAATCTCTGGCTGCTGGCGGATCAAGAAAAAGCCGCTGATGGAACGGTTAGGCGCGGTTGGGCCATCGTCGATTGCGGCATCGCCAATGAGGCGACTAAACATGCCTGGGAGCAGATATTCGAGAACGAGCTGCAAGGCCTGCCTGTGCTGCGCGTCATCGTCACGCATTATCATCCTGATCATGTTGGGCTGGCCGACTGGCTCTGCCAGCGCTGGCAGGCGCCGCTGCTGATGACTGGTGGCGAATACGGTTATGCGCGCATGATGTCGGCGGAATTGCCAGGCGCAGATGGTCTCTCGATGCTGCCGCATTTCAGGCTGCATGGATTGAACGACCCGGATATGATCTCGCAGCTCGACGGTCGCCGCAATTACTATCCCTCGCTCGTGCCCTCGGTACCGATTGCGTTTCTGCGGCTCGAGGAAAGCCGCGCAATCAAGATCGGCGACCATGACTGGCAGGTGATCACTGGCAGCGGTCATTCGCCCGAGCATGCGGCGCTCTACTGCGCCTCGCTGAAGCTGATGATTTCGGGCGATATGGTTCTGCCCCGCATATCCACCAACACCTCCGTCTTTGCGATCGAACCGGAATTCGATGCCGTCGGCAACTTCCTTGCGTCGCTGAACAAGTTTCTACCCCTACCCGAAGATACCCTGGTGCTGCCCTCGCATGGCAAGCCGTTTCGCGGACTGCACCGACGCATCGCTCAGTTGCATGCGCATCATGCAGAGCGCTTGGAAGAAGTCAGACAAGCCTGTACCACCGCGCCGCGTTCAGCCGCTGATATCGTGCCACTGATGTTCCCGCGGGCGCTGGATGCACACCAGCTGAGTTTTGCGATGGGGGAAGCGCTCGCACATCTGCATCGCCTGTGGTACGCGGGTGAGCTGACGCGGACCAGAGCTGACGACGGTGTCATGCGGTTTTCTCGCGCTTGATTTCAGCTTGATTTCAGCTTGATTTCAGCTTGATTTCAGCTTGATGACAGCTTGATTCCCAAACACTTATCCAACCAAAGTCGACATCGTTATAGCCTGCAGAAGGTTTAAAAGAATCTCAACTTTTACATTTTCTACAGTAAGTAGTGTCTTCTTCGACTGACTATTACATGTTTACATGCAATAGTGAGTTCATGAACTCAAACCATGAACGCTTGGAATTCAGCAAAAGGCTGCAACAAGCGCTCCGCAACGCCGAATATTCTCCGAACAGCCCCACCCAACTGGCCCGGGAATTCAATGAGCGGTTTGCAGGACACCCCGTGACAGTGCATGCGGCACGCAAGTGGCTGCAGGGTGAGTCGATCCCGACGCAAGAGAAACTGCGGGCGCTGGCCAGCTGGCTGGAGGTTCCCGCAGATTGGTTACGTTTTGGGAATGCCGCAGAGCAGCGCGCCAAAGGTCAGGCTGCCGCGCTCTCACCCACCGACAGCAAGATCATCGGCATGCTGGAACAACTGGACGAGCATCACAAGGCGATTGCGCTCGAGTTACTGCGAACGCTGGCACGGGTAACCAAGAAAAAATAACCGTTCCGTAATTTTCACAGAGCCTTCGCCAATTCCCCGAGATAACCCAGCCCCGCGATCGCACGGCTGCCATACCAGGACAACATCTCGCCGTCGACCACCCGCACCGGCTTCCCGGTCTGCTTCTCCAGCGCATCCGCATGTGACTCCGTAAAGCGATAGGGTTCGCTGGAGAGCAGTATCTCGTCGATCTCATCCAGCAGGTCTGCATTCCAGCGAAATGTCGGGTAGCGCGCATCCGACGCAGAGACCCACTGCTGCCAGCCTATCAGTGAGAGCATGCGTGCGATATAGGTATCGCGCGAGACCGTCATCCACGGATCCTGCCAGATGCAATACAGAACACGATGCGGTGCCTGGGTGCCGCGCTCGAACTGAGCTGTGCGCAGTGACGCCAGTGCTTCATCAAACCGCATGCACAGGGCATCCGCCTCCTGCTCTCGCCCAAAAATCCCGCCCAGCAGACGGTACAGTGAACGATTGTCTTCCGGTGCGAGCGGATGGGTGACGATCACCTGCGGCACGAAGCGCGAGAGCTCATCGACGGTTGGTTTTTCATTTTCATCGATGTTCACCACCAGATGCGTCGGCGCGAGCCGGCGGATCTTGTCGATGTTGACATCCTTGGTACCGCCGATCTTGGGTATGGATGCCAGCGTATCCTGAGGGTGAATACAAAACCCGGTTCGACCCACCAGCCAGGGCGCCAGCCCGAGTGCGCAGATCAGTTCCGTTACCGAGGGTACTAACGAGACGATCCGGCATGCTTGCCCTGCGGCTACGCGCGAATGTTCTACGCCAATCGCATCGGTGAGCAGGATCGTCACGGCTCGCCTGCTTCGCCAAAAGCGGGCTTGTGTGGCGCATTGGCAAACAGCCGGTCATACAGCCAGTTTGGCAACAGCCTCAGCAACCATGACACGCCGCGCATCTGCCATGGAATCACTGCATAACTGCGGCCGGCGGAGATGGTGCGCACCGCACGGCGTGCGAATTCATCGGCCGGCAGCAGGAAAGGCATGGGGTAGGGGTTAATCCGCGTCATTGGCGTATCGATGTAGCCTGGCGCAATGGTCACCACGGTGATGCCGTAGCGCCGAAGCTCGACCCGCAGCGATTCACAATAGCTGATCACCGCCGCTTTGGAGGCGCTGTAAGCCTCGGCACCCGGCAGCCCGCGTATGCCGGCAACGCTGGCGATGCCGACCAGTCGCAGTGGCGTTGCGCTGCGGGGATCGCTTGCCGCTTGTAACCTCATCGTATCGATAAACGGTGCGAAAGTGGCGACGGTAGCGATCAGATTGGTTTGAATGATGCGCGAGAACACTGCAAGATCCGCCTTGCGCTCGGTGAGCGTGCCATGCGAGATGCCGGCATTCGCGATCACGATATCAATTCCACCCGTCTCGCGCAAAAAATCCTCGGCAGCCGCCGCAAGCGCCGTGCTGTCATTCACATCGACGGCATACAGGCGATGTAAGGATGCATTGGGAAGGGATGCCGCAAGCGTTTGCAGCGCCTCGGCGCGACGGGCCAGCAAGCCGAGCCGAGCACCCTGAAGCGCGTATTCACGCGCCAGCGCCGCGCCCAGACCGCTGGACGCACCGGTGATGAAGACACGCAGCACGTCGTTCAGCGACCGCAGGACTTACTTCTTTTTCGCGAGCAGCGCATCCATGACTTGCAGCGTCGCGGCATTCATTGCCTGCTCCGAAGCGCCGCGCATGGTCTGGCCAACAATCGACGGCGAGGTGATGTACTGACCATTGATGACGACCGTGGGTACACCGTCGATACGATAAGTCTCCTGCAACTGGCGAACGCGGTTGACTTTGGACTGCACACCAAAGGAATGGTAGATCTCGAGGAATTTTTTGTGATCCACACCCTGCTTGTCGATGAAATCGAGAATCGCGTCTTCTTTGTCCAGCTTCTGACGCGCACTGTGAATCGCATCGAACACCTGCTTGTGCACATCCATGCGGTTCATTGCCTCCAGCGTGTAGTAAAGCTTTTGCTGCGGAACGAAGGATTCACGGAAACCTACCGGCACACGGCGAAAGACAATGCTGTCGCCACGCTTTTTCACCCATTCGGTGAGTGAAGGCTCGAACGCGAAACAGTGTGGGCAGTTGTACCAGAAAAATTCTAGCACTTCGATCTTCTTGCCCGTATCGGTCGGCTGTGCATTCTGCAGACGAAGGTACTCAGCACCTTCCACCGGCTCGGTCGGTGTAGCCATGACTGCAGTGGTGGCGATGAATCCGAAGCTGGCGACTGCCATCAGGTGAGCGAAGAAGCGCATGCGGAAATCCTTGTACGGGTAGTGGTTGGTGTGTGGTGTTCGTTTTTATTTGGGTACGCGCACGACAGCGGCATCAACACCGTTGTCGGACAATCGCACACGAGCACGGTTCATTGCCTCGATTTCAGAGAACGGACCGACCCGAACTCGGTACAAGGTGCCCAGCTCCGACTTGCGCTCGGCAATGGTTGCCGCCACACCCATCAGCGCCAGCTTGGCCTTGGTCGATTCGGCATCGTTCAGTTCACGAAACGCGCCCGCCTGCAGATAGTAAGTGAAGCCTTCAGTGCTTGCAGGGGATGGCGGCGCGCTGGGTGCCGGCATCGTGACGGTGGGCGCTGCGGTGGGTGTTTGCGCAGCTACTGTGGCGCTCGCCGGTTTTTCCGCTCGCGGTTTCTCTGCGGCGGGTGGATTGCTGGCGCTGGCCGTGGCGGGCGCGGGTGAGGGAACGGTGGCAGGTTCGGGCTTCTGCAACTTCGCGGCGGGCTTTGGCGGCGGCACCACGGGCTCGGGATCATCGAGCCGCTCGCGGCGCTCGCGCGCGCCGCCGGGCAGCGTCTTGTTGGGGTCGCCCAGTTCACCCGCAGGCTGCGCCTGCTTGCTGAGCTTGTCGACGAAGGGCAGCGGCGTCTTCATGATCGTCATCGCCACCCAGACCGCGATCACCAGTCCCACAATCAGACCGATGATCACGCCAGCGACCGTGCCGCCCCGTTGCCAGCGCCGTCCGGCCAAATTCGCTGTGATCCTGTGCATCATTCTGTGTGTGTTCAATGCCTGGCAAATTCTTGATAAGCGGCGTTCTGATCAGAGGTGTCTGGACTACCTATTTCTCGGCCATCGACTCATCGATCGCGTGCTTATTATTGATTACCTACTTCCCGATTACATGCGCACTGGTGCGGAAACACCGATCAGTTCGAGTCCGTTTTTCAGTACTTGTCGCGTCGCCAGCAGCAGCGTCAGGCGCGCCGTTTTCAGCGCAGTGTCATCTACCAGCACGCGCTCTGCATTGTAGTAGCTGTGGAGCTCGCCGGCGAGGTCCCGCAGATAAAAAGCCACTTGGTGCGGACCGAGTTCATCAGCGGCCTTTTCCAGCACCTCGGGGTACTCGGCCAGTTTTGCCATCAGCGATGCCTCGCGCGGTGCAACCAGGGGCGACAGATCAGCAGACTTCAACAAAGACTCATCACCGCCCCATTGCGCCAGCACCGAGCAAATGCGCGCGTGAGCGTACTGAACGTAGTAGACAGGATTTTCATCGGACTGCGCGAGCGCGAGATCGACGTCAAACACGAACTCCGTGTCGGCCTTGCGCGAAATAAGAAAGAAGCGCACAGCATCGCGACCACGTGTCAGGTCGCGGCTACCCCGCTCATCCACGCCGGCATCACCCGCCGACCATTCGATCAGGTCGCGCAGGGTCACGTAAGAGCCGGCGCGCTTGGAGATCTTCACCTCTTCGCCGTTCTTCATCACCGTGACCATCTTGTGCAGCACGTAGTCAGGATAGCCCGACGGAATGCCCACGCCCGCTGCCTGCAAACCGGCACGCACGCGCGCGATGGTGCCGTGATGGTCGCTGCCCTGGATGTTGATGACCTTCTGATAGCCGCGCTGCCACTTGGCGATGTGATAAGCGACGTCCGGCACGAAATAGGTATAAGTGCCGTCGGATTTTTTCATCACACGGTCTTTGTCGTCACCGTAGTCAGTACTCTTCAGCCACAGCGCGCCGTCCTGCTCGTAGGTCTTGCCCGCCTTGATCAGCGCATCCACGGCAGCCTCGACCTTGCCATCGGTGTACAGCGAAGACTCCAGATAGTAGTTATCGAAGCGTACGCCGAAAGCCTGCAAATCGAGGTCTTGCTCATGACGCAGATAGGCGACTGCAAAACGGCGTATGGACTCGAGATCATCCACATCGCCGGTGGCCGTGACGGGTTCGCCATCGGATGCAGCAACCGTTTTCCTGGCAAGGAAATCAGCGGCGATATCCGCGATGTAGTCGCCGTTGTACGCCGACTCGGGCCAGTCAGCCGCTCCGGGCTGGCTCCCCTTCGCGCGCGCCTGAACGGACGCTGCAAGCGTGGCGATCTGGACGCCGGCATCGTTGTAATAGAACTCGCGCAGCACCTCATGGCCCTGCGCTTCCAACAGCGCACAGATCGCGTCTCCCAACGCGCCCTGACGGCCATGCCCAACATGCAGTGGTCCGGTCGGATTGGCCGATACGAATTCGACCAGCACCTTCGTACCGTTGGCCTTGTTACTCAAGCCGAAGCATTGCGCATCCGTGAAGACCCGGCGAATCACCTCCTGTTTGGCCGCCAGTGCCACGCGCAGATTGATGAAACCGGGTCCGGCGATCTCCACGGCCTCGATCAGACCCGAGCGCGCGGGATGCGCCATCACTGCATCAGCAATCGCCTGGGCGAGCTCGCGCGGGTTTTTCTTGAGCGGCTTGGCGATCTGCATCGCGACATTACAGGCGAGGTCGCCGTGGGTGGGATCGCGCGGCCGTTCCAGGGTGATCACAGGGGTTTTCAGCTCGGCACCCGCGATCAGGGGAGCGATCGCCTGCTCGAACAGGCGCGCGATGTGCGCTTTGTGTTGGGCTTGCATCGGTGGGGAATCCAGAGTGCCGCGCGAATACAGCGGGCGAAGCCGAGATTATACCGGCTGGCTTTCGAAGCCAAGACCCAACCACCCCGCAAGACCCGGGTTTGAGCCAGTATTGGCGCGGCTTTTCGCGCATGGCGCCGTCGGCCCGGTGCCCATCAACCCGGAATAAAAAGGGGCGCCCAGCCGGGCGCCCTGGAGAGGAGATATTGCCACTACGTTTCTGCGACGTGCCCCCGGCCGCAGACCGGAGGACACAGGCGTAGCATCCGTCATCGGGAGCGGTGTGTCAATTAATAATTACAATGAATAAGTAAAGATAGGTTGACATCCCTGACCACCCCCTCTACAGTCTCCCAATGAATGATGCGGGCAATGCGCCCTCGCTCTGGGACGTCTGATGAAGCTGCTGCGGCAAACCACCCGAAAACTGGCCTTACAGCTGGGCACACAATGGATGCCCTTTGCCGATGTGGCAACGCCAGAGTTGCCGCTGTCGCGGCTGTTGCGGCTATCGCTGTTTCAGCTGTCGATCGGCCTGGCCACCGCGCTGCTGGTCGGCACGCTGAACCGCGTGATGATTGTCGAGCTGGGCGTCCCTGCGTGGTGGGTGGCGCTGTCGGTGGCGCTGCCACTGGTGTTCGCGCCGCTGCGCGCGCTGATTGGCTTCCGGTCAGACAAGCACCGCTCGGCGCTGGGTCTGCGGCGTCTGCCCTATCTGTGGATAGGCAGCCTGCTGCTGTTTGGCGGGCTGGCGATCATGCCGTTCGCGCTTTTGGCGCTGACGACCCAACAGGCCGAAATGATCTGGATCAGCCGCATCGGCGCGGCGCTGGCCTTTCTGCTGGTAGGGGCGGGCATGCAGGTGACGCAGACCGCCGGGCTGGCGCTGGCGACGGATCTGGCGACACCAGAGAATCGGCCGCGCGTGGTGGCGCTGATGTACACGATGTTGCTGCTGGGACTGGTCGGCAGCGGCGCATTGTTTGGCTGGCTGCTGGCGGATTTCAGTCCGCTGAGGCTGATTCAGGTGGTGCAGGGATCGGCCGTAGCCGTGATCTGGCTGAACCTGAACGCGCTGTGGAAGCAGGAGGCGCTGAACCGCGAGCGAGCGCGACAGGCGCCGGAAGCAGCGGCATTCAGCGAACACTGGCGCGAGTATGTCGCGCGCCCCGGCGTGAAGCGTTTCTTGTGGACGGTGGGACTGGGCACCTGCGCGTTCAACATGCAAGACATCGTGCTGGAGCCTTATGGCGCCGAAGTGTTGCACCTCGGCGTGGGCGCCACCAGCCTGCTGACTGCGCTGACCGCGGGTGGCGCGCTGCTGGCCTTTGCGATGGCGGCCGCGATGCTCACGCGCGGCGTCGACGCAGTTCGGCTGGCCGCACTCGGAGCCATCGCAGGATTGCCTGCTTTCGCCCTGGTGATTTTTGCCGGGCCGCTGGAAGCGCCGAATCTGTTTCGCGCCGGCGCGTTTCTGATCGGCGTGGGCGGCGGACTGTTTTCGGTCGGCACGCTGACGATGGCGATGAGCCTGCAGCAAGGCGAAGACGCCGGCCTCGCACTTGGCGCCTGGGGCGCAGTGCAGGCCACGGCAGCCGGCGCGTCGGTCGCCGCGGGGGGAGTGATCAAGGATGCGATCGGCGCACTGGCCACCACGGGCTGGATGGGAGAGAGCCTGATCTCGCCGGTCACTGGCTACAGCTTTGTGTATCACCTGGAGATGTACCTGTTGTTTGGTGTGCTGATAGCGATAGGGCCGCTGGTGCGGCGTGATGCGCTGCCAGCGCAAACAGGCCGGAAGTTCGGCCTGGCAGATTTGCCCGGCTAAGTGTTATTCGCATCACGCGGTCGGGTGTAAAAGAAAACGAGGAGAACCCCATGGAAACAGGCGCTATCACGCAATACGTGGATGTGGCCCAGCTGGTGTTGTATGTGTTTTGGATTTTCTTTTTCGGGCTTGTCTATTATCTGTTGCAAGAGAACCATCGCGACGGCTATCCGCTGGATCCGGGCACGGGCCGCGACACCCAGATGGAAGGATGGCCGCCCATCCCCAAGCCCAAGACCTATCATCTCGCCGATGGCAGCGAAGTGGTGATGCCGTATCCGCTGACGGGTCCGGAATTCCTGCAGGCCGAGCCACGCCATCGCTGGATCGGGTCACCCATCGAGCCGACCGGCAATCCGCTGCTCGCGGGTGTCGGTCCTGGTTCCTGGGCCAAGCGTGCCGATCATCCGGATCGCACCCCCGAGGGCGAGCCGAAGATCACGCCGCTGCGCGTCAATCCCGAGCATGGCGTCGCCTCGCGCGATCATGATCCGCGCGGCCTGAACGTCATCGGCGCAGATGATGAAGTGGCGGGCACCGTGAAAGATCTGTGGATGGATCGTTCCGAAATGATGTTCCGCTACATCGAAGTGCAGCTGAATGACTCCGAACAGACCGTGCTGCTGCCGGTACCTTTCGCGCGCATCACGGAGGAGCAGGTCAAGGTGCACGCGATCCTCGCGCATCAATTCCGTGATGTCCCAGGTCATCGCAACGCCGATGAAGTGACGCTGCTGGAGGAAGAGAAGATCTCTGCCTATTACGGCGCCGGCACGCTGTACGCGACACCATCGCGTCAGGAACCGCTCGTTTAACCGGGTAACAGCGACATGCAAACTTATACCGAGCATGAATTCGAGGCGGCGCCGGGGCTTCCGGAAGCCCTGCCCGCCGGCGAGCGCATCCTGTGGCAAGGCAGTCCCGACTGGAAAATGCTGGCTGCCGAGGCATTTCATGTCCGCCGACTGAGCTTGTACTTCGCACTGATGATCGCGCTGCAGGCCGTGATGAGCTGGGACAGCGACCTGAGCCTGGGCGCCAACCTCAGTCCGCTGATGCTGAGTGCCACGCTCGCAGCCACCGCACTGGGACTGCTCACCTTCACCGCATGGCTGTCGGCCAGCACGACGATGTACACGCTGACGAACAAGCGCGTGGTCATGCGCATCGGCATCGTGCTGACGCTGTCGTTCAACCTGCCGCTGCGCTGGATACAGGGCGCACAAATTCGCCCGTGTGGTGATGCGGCGGGGCATGGCGACATCGCACTCGATCTGAAAGGCGATGACCGTATCGCGTATCTGCATCTGTGGCCGCATGCGCGCGCCTGGCATGTCAAGAAGCCGCAGCCGACATTGCGCTGCCTCGCCAACGCGGAACAAGTGGGCGCGCAGCTGCACACTGCCTGGCAACAGCGGCAAGCAGAAATCGCCGCGTCGCCCAACGCAGATGCCGGCGAACGCGACCTGATCCCGGTCAGGATGCCTGCCGGCGTCTACGCGCGATGAAGCTCTCAGAACCATTGAGCTGGACCGTTCGCGTGCGACGCGAATTCAATCCTGCCGTCGGCTTTGCGGTATTTGCCGTTGCCTGTCTGGTGCTGGTCGGCTGGGTGCGCTTGAGCTCACCCACTTCCGCACCCAGCGTGATCACGCCTTCAGCGATGCGCGTGCTGAATTTCATTGACCAACCCGATGGATCGATCCGTGTGATCGATCATGAGACACACAACATCGTCGACAATTTCAGTGGCGAACAAGGCTTCCTGCGAGGCACGCTGCGCGCATTGGTGCGCGAGCGAAAGCTGCGCGGACTGGAGGCGAATCAGGCGCAGGCTTTCGAGCTGATTGCGCACGATGGCGGACGCCTGACGCTGCGCGACCCCGCCACCGGCACCAGCATTGCGCTGGAGTCTTTCGGCCCCACCAATACCGCCGTCTTCGCCCGGCTTCTGAGATAGGTCTGACCCATGAACACGCCGAAAGCCATCGTCATAGGCAGCGGCTTCGGCGGACTGGCAGCCGCCATTCGCCTGTCCTGCAAAGGCTACGACGTGCAGGTGCTGGAGAAGCTCGACGCGCCCGGCGGACGCGCCTATGTGCACCGTCAGGATGGCTTCACCTTCGATGGCGGACCCACCATCATCACCGCGCCGCAGCTACTGGAAGAGCTATGGACGCTATGCGGCAAGCAGATGTCCGATGACATCACCTTGAAACCGATGGAGCCCTTCTACCGGATACGCTTCGACGATGGCAGCTGGTTCGACTACAGCGGCGACGAAGCCACCATGCGCCGCGAAGTCGAACGCTTCTGCCCTGCCGACCTGCCCGGATTCGATCGGTTCATCGCAGCCGCTGATCAGGCGTGCAAGCTGGGTTTTGAAGATCTGGGCGGCATGCCCTTCAATAGTTTCTCCGATCTGCTGGCCGCGCTGCCCAGCATGGTGAAGATGATGGCCTGGGAGAGTTTGTACACACTGGTCTCACGCCATATCAGCGATCCCAAACTGCGTATTGTTTTCAGCTTTCATCCGCTGCTCATCGGCGGCAATCCTTTCGCCGTCACGCGCGTTTACAGCCTGATCAATACGCTGGAGCGCCGCTGGGGCGTGCACTGGGCCATGGGCGGCACCGGCGCGCTAGTCAAGGGACTGGTGAATTTGCTGAGCGAGCGTGGTGTCACGGTTCGCTGCAATGCGCCGGTCACTCGCATCAACATCGAACAGGGCCGCGCGCGCGGCGTCACACTAGAGAATGGCGAGCGGCTCGATGCCGATCTCGTGGTCTCGAATGGCGATCCGGCATGGACCTATCGTTATCTCGTCGATGCCCAACACCGACGCCACTGGACCGACCGCAAAGTCGCTCGTGGCAAATACTCGATGAGCCTGTTCGTCTGGTATTTCGGCACTAATCGCCGCTATCACGATGTGCCACATCACATGATCATGCTGGGACCGCGCTACCGCAAGCTGCTCGACGATATCTTCAAACATCATCATCTGGCCGATGATTACAGCTTGTACCTGCACCGCCCCAGCGCCAGCGATCCCAGCGTTGCGCCAGCTGATTGCGATGCCTTCTATGTACTTGCGCCCGTGCCCCATTTGGGCAGCGGTACCGACTGGTCGCGCGATACCGAACGATTCCGGCAATCGATTCAGCGTCATCTCGAAAACACCGTCATGCCCGGACTGGGTGAGCATGTCATCACCAGCAAGCTGATGACGCCACAGGATTTTCAGGACCGTCTGTGGTCATATCAGGGCGCGGCCTTCGGGCTGGAGCCCATCTTGCTGCAAAGCGCGTGGTTCCGGCCGCATAACCGCAGCGAAGATGTTGAGGGACTTTACATGGTGGGCGCCGGCACCCACCCCGGCGCTGGTGTACCCGGCGTGCTGATGTCGGCCAAGGCGATGTCCACGGTGGTGCCCGATGCCTGATCCCATGCACCCACCGAAAGGACCGGCGCGTCCGCCACCGCTCGATCTCGCCGCTTGCGAGGAACTGATGCGCGGTGGATCCAAATCCTTTTTCGCCGCGAGTAGCTTGCTGCCTCAGCATGTACGCATGCCGTCTATTGCGCTCTACGCATTCTGCCGTGTGGCCGATGATGCAATCGACGAGAACACCGATGACCCGCTGGCGATGGACAAACTGCGTGCGCGCCTGGATGCCATCTATCAGGGCAAGCCGGGCGAGATTATTGAGGACCGCGCGATGGCGATGGTCGTGCACCGCTACCATCTGCCGCGCGAACTGCCCGAGGCCTTGCTCGAAGGCTTTGCGTGGGATGCTGAAGGCCGCCGCTATGACACCCTGGACGACCTGCATCACTACTGCGCACGCGTGGCGGGCAGCGTGGGCGCGATGATGGCCATCATCATGGGCGTGCGCGATCCTCATGCACTGGCGCGCGCTTGCGAGCTGGGCAATGCGATGCAGCTGACGAACATCGCGCGCGATGTCGGTGAAGATGCGCGCAATGGACGGTTGTACCTGCCACGACAGTGGATGCGCGACGCCGGGATCGACCCAGATCAGTGGCTACGACAGCCCGTTTTCAATGAAGCCCTGGGGCATGTGATCGGCAAACTACTGCTGGAGGCGGATGCCTTGTACCAGCGCGGCAGCACGGGCATCGCCCACCTGCCACGTGATTGCCGTGGCGCGATACTGGCGGCAGCGACCATCTATGCCGAGATAGGACGCGTAGTGTCTGATCGCAGCATGGATTCCGTCAATGAGCGCGCCGTCGTCGGCAACGCGCGCAAGCTGACCCTGCTGTGTCTGGCCAAAGCCCGAGCGCAGCTTCCACAGCGTTGCGATACATCCGAGGCTTTGCCCGCGATTGCGTTTCTGGTCAATGCCTGCCAACAGCGACCGCGTCGCGCGCCGGGTAATGGCGAAGCACGGAATTTCGACGAGCGCTGCGAGTGGGTGATTGACCTGTTCGAGCGCTTATCGACGCCGGGCCGGCAGTTTTGATCAGGAAGAAGGCGATCCTGAAGGTGGCATCGCGGTGGTGGTCGTGGTAGTCGTTGTGTTGGTCGCCGTGTCGGTGGTCGTCGTTGCCGTCACCGTCTCTGTGCCTTGCTTCTCTTGCTCCCGGATGGACAGCTCGACCTCTGTCATGATCGTTTCAAATTCATTGCGGTTAGA
>JBEDGK010000277.1:0-3326 GCA_041174665.1 Pseudomonadota bacterium | reverse complement strand
TTGCTGAAGTTGGCGATCGTGTGAAAGCCGGTCAGTCATTAGCGACACTGTCGAGCCCTGAGCTCACTAATGCGCAGCTATCATATTTACGCGCTCTATCGATGTCGAGTCTAGCGGAACGCGCAGTTGAGCGCGCCAAAGCACTGGTGGCTGCCGATGTGATCGGTACCGCAGAGTTGCAGCGTCGGGAGGTGGAGTTATCGGTGGCGCGTGCCGAAATGCGCGCCGCACATGATCAGCTGCGCTTGATTGGCCTTCGCGAAGAAACGATCGAAAAGCTACGTCAGACCGGCGCCATCGCCAGCGAGGTGAATATTCGTGCAACGCGTAGCGGCATCGTCATCGAACGTAAAGTCAGCCAAGGTCAGGTCGCACAACCTGGTGATCCGATGTTCACCGTAGCCGACCTATCAAGTGTATGGGTGGTCGGTGCCCTGCCCGAGCTCGATGCCAACTCAGTGCATATCAATCAAAAAGTTGATGTACAAGTCTCTGCACTTGGCTCTGAAAAACTGAGTGGTCGAATTGTATTCGTCAGCGATACTGTGCAACCCGATACGCGCACCGTACCGATTCGTACCGAGGTGAATAACCCGAAATTTGAACTCAAACCACAGATGCTGGCCACCCTCACCTTGAGCGGCATACGAGTCAAGCAGCTCGCAGTGCCCGCGACAGCGGTCGTGCGCGAGAATGACAAAGACTATGTTTTCGTCAAACTTGCAGAGAATCGCTTCCGTCTAACCGAAGTCGTACTCGACCCTGCCGCTGGCGAGTTGCGTCCGGTACGCAAAGGCATTAATGAGGGAACACCGATTGTTGTCGATGGTAGCTTCCACTTAAACAGCCAGCGCAAACGCGCCGAGCTGGAGTAAGCCCATGAACGCATTAATCAAGGCGGCGCTATCACAGCGCTTGTTGATGGTAGTGGTCGCGTTCGCGCTGGTCGGTTTCGGTCTGCGCGCGTCGATGAAACTGTCGGTAGACGCTTTCCCCGACGTCACCAACGTACAAGTTCAGGTTGCGACCGAAGCACCCGGACGTACGCCGGAAGAAGTTGAGCGTTTCGTCACCGTGCCTGTTGAGATCGGTATGACAGGTCTTCCTGGTTTGACCGAAATGCGCTCGCTGAACCGCAATGGTCTCTCAATTGTGACGCTGGTATTCACCGACAATACCGATGTGTACTTCGCCCGTCAGCTAGTGATGGAGCGCCTGATGGAAGTGCGCTCGCGCTTGCCTGCGGATGTCACACCGATTCTCGGTCCGGTGTCGACCGGCCTGGGCGAAGTATTTCAATACACCCTCGAACTCCCCAGCGACGGCAATAGCAAGCTGAGTGAAGCCGAACTGATGGAGCGCCGCTCAATCCAGGATTGGGTCGTCAGACCCATGCTGCGCTCAATTGCGGGCGTAGCAGAAATTAACTCCTTCGGCGGCTATGAGAAACAGTATCAAGTGCTGGTGAACCCAGACAGGCTGCGGCACTATCAGTTGAGCATGGACGAAGTACGTACTGCGATCTCTGCTAATAATGCCAACGCTGGTGGTGGGATTTTGCCGCAAGGCGCAGAGCAGTTTCTGGTGCGCGGTGTGGGTCTGGCACGCTCGGTTGAAGATCTCGGCAACATCGTTCTGAAAGAAGAGCGTGGTGTCGCTGTATTCGTGCGCGATGTCGCCGAAGTCAAAATCGGCTCTGCGGTGCGAATGGGTGCACTCGTCAAAGACGGTGTGACCGAGGCGACCGGCGGCATTGTGATGATGCTCAAAGGTGGTAACGCCAAAGAAATCGTTACCCGTATCAAGCAGCGGGTTGCTGAAATCAACAGCAAGCAAATGCTGCCGGGTGGCTTGCAGATCGTACCCTTCTACGATCGAACCGAATTGGTCGATGCCTCGCTCTGGATGGTCGGTAAGGTCCTGATCGAAGGTGTGATTCTGGTGGTGGTGGTGTTGTTCATCTTCCTGGGTGACTTGCGCTCATCGCTGGTCGTGATTGCAACACTAGTGATCACGCCGCTGGTGACCTTCATGATCATGAACAAGATCGGTTTGTCGGCAAACTTAATGTCGCTGGGCGGGTTAGCGATTGCGATCGGCTTAATGGTCGACGGCACCGTCGTAGTGGTAGAAAACGTATTTCATAAATTGGGGCATGCCAAACCCGAAGAACGCTTGAAGATCGTGCTCGAGGCGACGCTCGATGTTGCCAAGCCCACCATCTACGGCATCTCGATCATCATTCTGGTATTCCTACCGCTGATGACCCTCACCGGTATGGAAGGCAAAATGTTCGGCCCGCTGGCGCTGACGATTGCGATTGCTTTGGCGGTGTCATTAGCGATATCGCTGTTTCTCTCGCCAGCACTGTGTGCTTACATCTTGAAAGGCGGTGCCGACCACGATACCAAGCCGATCGCATTCATGAAGCGCTACTACCTCAAGATGCTGAATGCGGCGATGGCGTCACAAAAGAAAACCGTTGCTGCCGCTGTCGCACTCTTGCTAACGTCATTTGCGCTATTTCCGCTCCTGGGCAAGAGCTTCATCCCCATCATGAAAGAAGGCTCGATCACGCCGACCATTATTCGTATGCCGAGTATTGCGATTGATGAAGCGGCCAAGATCGACATGGAAGTGATGAAAATCGTCAGCGAGGTGCCCGGCGTCAAAAAAGCGATGTCGGTGCTCGGCCGCGGTGAATCACCGGCCGACCCATCGGGCCCGAATGAATCCAACCCGGTGGTCTCGATGGATCCTGAATCAGGCAGACGCCAAGTTGAGATCGAAGAAGATATTCGGAAAGCGCTTACGCATATCCCCGGCGTTCAAATTGTGATGAACCAGCCGATCGCGCAGCGCGTCGATGAAATGCTGACCGGTGTGCGTTCGCAGTTGGCGATCAAAATCTTTGGTGACGATCTGAACGAGTTAAAGCGTTTGTCTGAGCACGTCGCACGGATCGTCAAAACCGTTCCTGGTGCGCGTGATATCCGTGTTGATCGCTTATCCGGACAACAAACCCTCACCATCGATATTGATCGTCGTGCCATCGCGCGCTACGGTATCAATGTTGCAGATATCCATACCATTATCGAAACCGCGATTGGTGGCAGTGAAGTCAGTCAGCTCTATGAAGGTGAGCGCCGCTATGCGATTCAGCTGCGGTATCCCGAAAGCTTCCGTAATTCGGTAGATGTCATACGCGAGACGACACTGCGGACCGCGGAAAACGCGTTGATTCCTCTGGAGAGCGTCGCCACCATCAAGCTGGTGGATAGCCCGCCGATGATCAACCGCGAAACCGGTAAGCGCCGCGTGGTGGT
>JBEDGK010000276.1:0-17538 GCA_041174665.1 Pseudomonadota bacterium | reverse complement strand
AGTGCGCACGCTCGGTCGATGAATTTCTCATGGGTTCTTCAGTGTTGCCACGATAAACCTCCGTCGCTTTTGCGACAGGCTAAAACAGCTAAAGGCTCGGGATTGATCCCGGGCCTTTTTTGTTTTCTACAAAGGGACACTCACTTTGTTTCATTCACGGGGCTTACAAAGGGACACTCACTTTGTTTCATTCACTAGACAAAGTGAGTGTCCCTTTGTGGGTTCGAAGTGAGTGTCCCTTTGTGGAGTGTCCCTTTGTGGGTTCGCTTCCCTTTGTGGGTTCGCTTTGTGGGTTCGTTGTGTATCAGATATCAGAGCAATATTTTTCTTTTGTCTTCGGTATGCTCAGGTAACAAATGTAATGCCGCCACAACACTGCCTAAAAAAATATGCGACATGGGGCAGCTTCTTGCTACTGTCCGCTTCTCTGCAGAGACGACAAATTGGTCACTTGGTCTGCATAGTGGCTACTGGGTACTTATCTGGTCAGGTCGTTGGTGGTAGTGCTGGTGCATTCCGCAAGCCTGCGCAGTCAGCGGTATTGTCGCCATGCCAGCGGCCTGACGAGATAGGTTCTCGAAAGCATATTGAGCAAAGCACTAATCGATTCTCGAATTGGCTCAATGCATGTACAAGTCTGCCCAGGGAGATTTGCATGACCAACGCAAAATCAAGCGGACTGACGACTTTCTAGCACTGCTCCTCCGCGTACTGCGAGCGTTAACTAGTTTTTCGGTCATTACACCTAGGAAGTTCATTCAGTACAACATCAGTGGTTTGGTTTTGAGCCACCTGAGATGGCTGCGACGCGATTCACTCCCAAAGATGGGGTCGGTGACTTGATTGAGCGGGCTGAAAGTCCGCATTTCCAGACACTGCTCTCGGTACGTCCAATATGACGGCGAGCCTGTACCCGAATCAGTACTCTTGGATTCAATCGGTTATCGAGGCACTGACCCCCTCTCGTAGAGCAGCTTGCCCAGGGACTTCGCATTTCTCAGTGAACGACATCGAGCCAAAGAGTCCGCTAATATCCGCGGCGGTGCCAGCGGCTCGTTCAGCCGGTGGTAACTTCGTCAGATAGTTAAGCATTGACTAGGTATGACAGGATCGCCCGCGCACGTCATGTGCGCAAGCAGATGAACATGATATTCTTATAACTGTTTGCCGAAGCAAACTCGAGGCCAATAGCAAAGTGCTTTCAACACAAATCGGTCAGCGTTGTGGCGGGCCATCTTTGCTTTCCACTAAAATCTAGTCTTTCTTCGTCCCCCAAATTTTCGTGCCCAATTTCGTCGATATCCGCGACCTGCATTTCGCCTATGGCGAGCGCTCGATTCTCAGCGGCCTGGAGATGCAGTTTCCCCAGGGCAGCGTGGTCGCCGTGATGGGTGGCTCAGGTTCAGGCAAGACGACCGTGTTGCGACTGATTGGCGGTCAGTTGCGCGCGAATTCGGGCACGGTCACGGTTGATGGGCAGAACGTAGCCAGCCTGAACCTGCAGGGCCTGTATGCGATGCGCCGCCGTATGGGCATGCTGTTCCAGCACGGCGCACTGTTCACCGATCTCACCGTATTCGATAACGTTGCCTTTCCTCTGCGCGAAAACACACAATTGCCTGAGGAGATGATCCGCGATCTGGTGTTAATGAAGCTGCACGCCGTGGGATTGTCGAATGCCGCGCATCTGAAGCCAGCCGAGATCTCCGGCGGCATGGCCCGGCGCGTGGCGCTGGCGCGCGCAGTCGCGCTCGATCCGCAGCTGATCATGTATGACGAGCCATTCGCCGGCCTTGATCCGATCTCGATGGGTGTAACAGCCAACCTGATTCGCAAGCTCAATGATGCGCTAGGTTCCACCAGCATTCTGGTCTCGCATGATGTGCATGAATCATTCAGCATCGCCGATCACGTATATTTTCTGTCGCAGGGCCGTATCGTCGCGCACGGCACGCCGCAGCAGATGCGTGAATCCGATGATCCCTATGTGAAGCAGTTCGTGCATGCCGAGGCGGATGGCCCGGTACCGTTCCATTACCCGGGGCGCAGCATCGCCGAGCAGCTGGGCATGCAGGAGGGCGCATGATTATCGACTTTCTGTCGCATCTCGGCGCCAGCGTTCGCAGCGGGCTGGCCGGGCTGGGTGCTGCGGCTCGGACCTTCGCCGAGCTGATCGCCGCCTCTGGTACGGCGCTGCGCCGCCCCCGACTGGTGACCGATCAGGTGCACTTCATCGGTAATTATTCGTTGGTGATCATTGCCGTGTCGGGCCTGTTCGTTGGTTTCGTGCTCGGCCTACAGGGCTATTACACGCTGAACAAATACGGCTCGGAACAGGCGCTGGGGCTGCTGGTGGCGCTGTCACTGATTCGGGAGTTGGGCCCGGTGGTAACTGCCTTGCTGTTTGCTGGACGCGCAGGCACCTCACTGACGGCCGAGATCGGACTGATGAAAGCCGGTGAGCAGCTGGCTGCGATGGAGATGATGGCGGTCGATCCGATGCGTCGCGTGCTGGCGCCGCGCTTCTGGGCCGGTGTGATCGCGATGCCTGTACTTGCAGCGATCTTCAGCGCGGTCGGCGTGCTGGGCGGTTATATTGTCGGCGTGCGCCTGATTGGCGTGGATGAGGGCGCGTTCTGGTCGCAGATGCAGGCCGGCGTCGATGTCTGGGCCGATGTGCTCAATGGCGTGATCAAGAGCTTTGTATTCGGTGTCGCAGTGACTTTCATCGCGCTCTATGAAGGCTATTGTGCGGCGCCTACGCCTGAAGGGGTCGCGCGCGCCACTACGCGCACGGTCGTGATTGGTTCTCTGATGGTGCTGTGGCTGGATTTCCTGCTCACGGCGCTGATGTTTAGCTGAGGCAAACATGCAACGCAAATCACTGGATGTCTGGGTCGGGCTGTTCGTGCTGCTCGGGGCACTTGCGGTCATGTTCCTCGCGCTCAAGGCAGGTAACATGAGCTCGATGAGCTTCGGCCCGAGCTACGCGCTGGTTGCGCGTTTTGACAATATCGGTGGCCTCAAGCCGCGCGCACCGGTCAAGAGCGCTGGCGTGGTGGTCGGGCGCGTCGATAGCATAGGCTTCAATGACAAGACCTTTCAGGCGCAAGTCACGATGCGTATCGAGTCGCAGTACCAATTCCCCAAAGACAGCTCGGCCAAGATCCTCACGTCCGGGCTGCTCGGCGAGCAGTACATCGGGCTCGAGCCCGGCGGGGATACCAATAATTTTTCCGAGGGCGATCGCATCAAGAGTACCCAATCGGCGATCGTGCTTGAAAATTTGATCAGTCAGTTTTTATTCAGTAAGGCAGCCGAGGCCAGCAGCGAGGAGAAGAAAAAATGACCAACCAAAAACGATTCCTCCGTTGGAGCCTGATCGCTGCGATGGGTGTGCTGCTCAGTGCTTGCGCCAGCACCAGCGTGACGGGTGCCGGCAGCGACCCGCGCGATCCTTACGAGAATTACAATCGCGCCATGTTCGAGTTCAATCGCAAGGTCGACGACAACATTCTCAAGCCGTTAGCGACGGGCTATGCGACCGTTCTGCCGTCCTTCGTTCGCTCGGCCGTAGGAAATTTTTTCGCCAACATCGGTGATGTCTGGACGGCGGTAAACAACTACTTGCAAGGTAAACCGAAGGACGGCACCACGGACGTGACGCGCGTTGTATTCAATTCCACGATAGGGATTGCCGGACTGATCGATGTTGCCACGCCGATGGGTTTGCCCAAGCACGAAGAAGATTTCGGTCAGACCCTGGGTGTCTGGGGCGCGAAATCTGGGCCTTATGTGGTGCTGCCTTTCTTCGGTTCCAGCACTTTGCGCGACAGTTTGGCAAAGCCTATCGATCTGTATGCGGATCCGCTGACTGCCTCCAACAGCGTGCCGGTGCGCGCAAAGAACAGCGGCCGCGTGCTGCGCGCTGTGGATGACCGTGCAGCGCTGCTGGACACGGGAACGCTGATGGAGGGTGCGGCACTCGACCCTTATCAGTTCTTCCGCGACGCCTATCTGCAGCGCCGAGAAAGCCGTATCCGCGACGGCGAAAACTGAATCTCCACCGGGCAGCGCGGCAGGCGTTGTTGCTCGCCGAATCTTCGGATGGTCGGCGGTCGAATGCGAGTTGGCCGGTCGCTGCTTCATTCGGTATCATTCCATGTCCAGAGCGCCGCATAGGCCGGCACGCTCCAATACTGCCCCGGAATAAACATGTCCATCCTCAGGAAGCTCACCTCCATTCTCTTCACCCTGCTGGTTGTCTGCGCGGGTAGTGCCAGCGCGCAGCAAGAAGCGCCGGACGCGCTAGTCAAGCGCCTCAGTACCGAGATCCTCGAGCTGGCCAAGACCGACAAGCAGATTCAGGCGGGCAACCAGCAGCGCATCATGGAAGTCGTGCAAGCCAAAGTGATTCCGCATGTGAATTTCCAGCGCATGACGGCAATGGCCGCTGGCCGTTTCTGGCGCGAAGCCACGCCCGAGCAGCAAGTCGCACTGACCACGGAATTCCGCTCCTTGCTGATCTACACCTACTCCGGCGCGATCTCGCAGGTGCGCAATCAGGTCCTCGAGTTCAAGCCTATGCGTTCAGGCGCGGATGATGACGAGGTTGAGGTGCGCTCGATGGTGATCCAGCCGCGCGGCGAACCAATACAGTTGAATTACCGGCTCGAAAAAACTGCCTCGGGCTGGAAGATTTACGACGTGAACATTCTCGGCGCGTGGCTGGTCGAGACTTACAAGGGCACCTTTGCCGCCGAGATCAACAAAAGTGGTATTGACGGTCTGATCCGTGCGCTAGCCGAGCGCAACAAGCGCCTCGCCGCGAACCCGCCGAAGCCGGCCAAGAGCTGATGAGTTTCACTCCAACCTCCATCACCATGGCCGATGCCGGGCAAGCGCTGCGGGAAGGCCTGGCATCCATCGCGCAAGGCGAGACGTTGATTGACTTGTCCGGTCTTGCTCGTTTCGACTCCTCGGCGGTATCCGCTGTGCTGGCCTGGAAGCGGGCCGGATCGGCGCTGGGCAGGCCCTTGCAAATCGCCGGCGTGCCAAAGGGTCTGCTCAGTCTGGCGCAGTTGTACGGGCTGCAGGATCTCATGCATTCCTGAGTTGGTCAGATCCTGACTTCGGCGTGCTCCTGGCTCAGGCTCGCCAGCCAAATCCCCTATAATCCAAGACTTTGCGCCTTCATTGGCGGACGCCGCACATCCGGGCATCCACGATAGCCAATGCCTCGGCGCCCTCCACCGGTTTACCACTTCATGTCCGCGATCCGGATCGACAACGTCAAGAAGCGCTACGGCACCCTGCAGGCCTTGGGTGGCGTCTCGCTCGACATCGCCGAGGGTGAGTTTTTCGGATTACTTGGCCCCAACGGCGCCGGCAAGACCACCCTGATTTCCATCATCGCCGGACTGGCGCGTGCTGATGAAGGACGGGTCAGCATTCATGGTCATGACGTTGTCACCGACTATCAGCGCGCGCGCAAGCAGATCGGTGTTGTGCCGCAGGAGTTGGTGTTCGATCCCTTTTTTACCGTGCGTGAGACGCTGCGCATGCAGTCCGGCTATTTCGGCATCCATCGTAACGATGACTGGATCGATGAGGTAATGCACCACCTGCACCTGAGCTCCAAGGCGGATTCCAACATGCGCGCGCTGTCCGGCGGCATGAAGCGCCGGGTGTTGGTCGCGCAGGCGCTAGTCCACAAGCCGCCGGTCATCATGCTCGATGAGCCGACCGCGGGCGTCGATGTCGAACTGCGCCAGACACTGTGGGATTTCATCGGCCGTCTGAACCGCGAAGGCCACACTGTCGTGCTGACCACCCATTATTTGGAAGAGGCGCAAGCATTGTGTAATCGCATTGCGATGCTCAAGGCAGGTCAGGTAGTCGCGCTCGACTCCACCGCTGCGCTGATTCGCCGTATCTCGGGTTCGCAACTCGAGGTAAGACTGTCTGGCGGAAAATTACCAGCGTCACTGCATGCGCTGGTATCCCATCCCGCCGAGTTGGCCGAGGGTAATCACTACACCTTGCGCGTTAATCATCATGATGAGGTTGAAGGTATTCTTGCGTGCATCCGCGAATCTGGCGTAAAGCTGGACGACCTACAACTGCACCAGGCCGACCTGGAAGATGTGTTCATCCAGATCATGGGCGGTGACAAATGACGGGCTTTCGCACACTGTTTTACAAAGAGCTGCTGCGCTTCTGGAAAGTAGCGACGCAGACGCTCACCGCGCCCATCGTCACCGCCATGCTGTACCTGCTGATCTTTGGTCATGTGCTGGAAGAGCATGTACAGGTATTCCCCGGTGTGTCATACACCGCCTTCCTTGTACCCGGGCTGGTGATGATGAGTGTGCTGCAAAATGCCTTTGCAAATTCATCATCATCACTGATCCAATCCAAGATCACCGGTAACCTTGTCTTTGTGCTTCTGACTCCGTTATCGCATTGGGAGCTCTACAGTGCCTATGTGCTGGCGGCGATGGTGCGCGGGCTGGTGGTCGGTGCCGGCGTATTCCTGATCACTGCATGGTTCGCCAAGCTCTCTTTCGTTGCCCCATTGTGGATCTTGCTGTTTGCTCTGATCGGCGCAGCCATACTCGGCACGATGGGGCTACTGGCGGGTATCTGGGCGGAGAAATTTGATCAGCTCGCGGCCTTTCAGAACTTCCTGATCGTGCCGGCGACCTTCCTTGCCGGCGTGTTTTATTCGGTGCATTCGCTGCCGCCGTTCTGGCTGGCGGTGTCGCATGCGAACCCATTTTTTTACATGATCGACGGCTTTCGCTATGGTTTTTTCGGCCACTCCGACGTGCCGCCGGCGACCAGCCTGCTGATCGTGCTGTTGTTCTTGATACTGCTAGCCTCGCTGGCGCTGCGGCTGCTAAAAAATGGTTACAAGCTGCGCCATTGAGGCGCTGTTCCTGACGCGCCGGCCCGACCGGTTGACTTATTTTTATCAAAGGCAATAACGTGCTGCCCACACCTGAACTGATCAAAAATTACATCTCGAATGGCCTTGAATGTACCCACCTTGAAGTTGAGGGCGATGGCCAACATTTCAGCGCGCTGATCGTCTCGCCCGCGTTTGCCGGTAAGCGCCTGATACAGCGCCATCAGATCGTCTATGCTGCGTTGGGTGATCGCATGAAGGCCGAGATCCATGCGTTGTCGATGAAGACGCTCACACCGGAAGAGTATCAGCCGTAATGGACAAACTCCTCATCACCGGCGGCAAGCGCCTGTCTGGTGAATTGCAGATTTCCGGTGCAAAGAACGCCGCGCTGCCCATTTTGTGCGCGGGCTTGCTGACGGCCGACACGCTGTCGCTGGCCAACGTGCCGCACCTGCAGGATGTCGCCACGATGAGGAAGCTGCTCAGGCAGATGGGTCTGTCGATCGAGGACAGGGGGGATGTCCTCGAGTTGAATGGTGCGAGTGTCGATCATCCCGAGGCACCCTATGAGATGGTCAAGACCATGCGCGCGTCCATTCTTGTTCTGGGCCCGTTGGTGGCGCGCCTCGGCGAGGCCAAGGTCTCACTGCCCGGCGGTTGCGCGATCGGCTCGCGTCCGGTGGATCAGCACATCAAGGGTTTGCAGGCGATGGGCGCAGAGATCCGCATCGAAGGCGGATACATTCATGCGCGCGCCCACAAGCTCAAAGGCGCGCGCATTGTCACCGACATGATCACCGTCACCGGCACCGAGAACCTGCTGATGGCCGCCACCCTGGCCGATGGCGAGACGGTGCTCGACAATGCCGCACGCGAACCGGAGGTGACCGACCTGGCGAACCTGCTGGTGGCGATGGGTGCCAAGATCGAGGGTATCGGCAGCGACCGTTTGCGCATCACGGGCGTGCCCTCGTTGCACGGCGCCAGCCACAGCGTGATTGCCGACCGTATCGAGACCGGCACCTTCCTGTGCGCGGTCGCGGCGGCCGGAGGCGATGTGGTGCTAAAAAAGACCCGCGCTGATTTGCTGGATGCGGTGACCGACAAACTGCGCGAAGCAGGCGCGGTGATCACTTCTGGCGAAGACTGGCTGCGTCTGCAGATGTCAGGCCGACCGAGGGCGGTTAGCTTCCGCACGACGGAATACCCGGGTTTTCCGACTGATATGCAGGCGCAGGTGATGGCGCTGAACTGTATCGCCGACGGCAGCTGCCGCGTGACCGAGACCATTTTCGAGAACCGCTACATGCACGTGCAGGAACTCAATCGCCTCGGTGCATCCATCGAGATCGATGGTCACACCGCGATCGTGCACGGCGTGCCGAAGCTGATCGGTGCACCGGTGATGGCGACAGATTTGCGCGCATCGGCATCACTCGTGATTGCCGGCCTGGCAGCTCATGGGCAGACTCTGGTTGATCGCATTTATCATCTGGATCGCGGCTATGACCGGATGGAAGCCAAGCTGTCGGCGGTCGGCGCTGACATAGAGAGAATTCGCTGATGACCCAGATGCTTACCCTTGCCCTGTCCAAGGGCCGGATCTTTGAAGAGACGATGCCGCTGCTTCAAGCCGCAGGCGTCGTGGTGTTTGAAGACCCGGAAAAATCGCGCAAACTGATCCTGCCCACCAGCGATCCGCTATTGCGAGTGGTGATCGTGCGCGCGTCTGATGTACCCACCTATGTGCAACATGGCGCCGCCGACTTTGGTGTCGCCGGCAAGGATGTCCTGCTTGAACATGGCGGCGATGGCCTGTACCAACCTATTGATCTGAATATCGCCAAATGCCGGATGTCCGTTGCAGTGCCTGCTGGCTTTGATTATGCGAATGCTGTGCGGCAGGGTGCGCGACTGGCGGTAGCGACCAAGTATGTGAATGTCGCGCGTGAACATTTCGCGGCCAAGGGTGTGCACGTGGACCTGATCAAGCTGTATGGCTCGATGGAGCTCGGACCATTGGTCGGCCTGTCCGATGCGATCGTCGATCTGGTGTCGACCGGCAGCACGCTGAAGGCCAACAACCTGGTCGAGGTCGAGCACATCATGGATATTTCCTCGCGTCTCGTTGTCAACCGAGCCGCGCTCAAATTGAAGCGTGAAAAGCTGCAACCCCTTATCGATGCCTTTGACAAGGCATCGCGTCGTGAAAAATAAATCATGTCACTCGAAATACGAAAATTGGATTCCAGCAGCAAGGATTTCCACGAAAAACTGATGGCTGTGCTGGCCTTCGAAGCCTCGGAGGACGAAGCGATTGATCGCGCTGCGGCATCAATACTCGCGGATGTACGCCAGCGCGGCGATGCCGCCGTGCTCGCCTACACGAACAAATTCGACCGCTTGACTGCTGCCAGCATGTCCGCACTGGAGATTCCCCGCGCCGAGCGCGAAGCGGCGCTGGATAGTCTGCCTGTTGCGCGCCGTGCTGCACTTCAACAGGCAGCCGATCGTGTGCGTGCATATCACGAGCGGCAAAAGAAAGAATGCGGTTCCGATGGATTCACTTTCACCGAGGCTGATGGCACGGTGCTGGGGCAGAAAGTCACGCCGCTCGACAAGGTCGGCATCTATGTCCCGGGAGGTAAAGCGGCGTATCCGTCGTCGGTGCTGATGAATGCGATCCCGGCCAAGGTGGCGGGTGTCGGCGAGATCATCATGGTCGTGCCTACGCCGGAGGGCGTGAAGAATCCGCTGGTGCTGGCCGCGGCCGAGATTGCCGGTGTTGATCGCGTGTTCACCATCGGCGGTGCGCAGGCGGTCGGCGCGCTGGCCTATGGCACGGCAACCATTCCGCAGGTGGACAAGATCGTTGGTCCCGGCAATGCCTACGTGGCTGCGGCCAAGCGTCGCGTGTTCGGCATTGTCGGTATCGACATGATCGCCGGTCCGTCGGAAATTCTGGTGCTGGCTGATGGCAGCACGGATCCTGACTGGGTGGCAATGGACTTGTTCTCTCAGGCCGAGCATGACGAGCTCGCGCAATCGATTCTGGTCTGCCCGGATGCGGATTATCTGTCACGCGTGCAGACCAGCGTGAACCGGCTCCTGGACGACATGCCGCGCAAAGAGGTGATCCGCGTATCGCTCACCAACCGCGGAGCGATGGTCAAGGTACGCGACATGAACGAAGCCTGCGAGATCGCCAACCTGATCGCCGCCGAGCACCTTGAAATCTCCGCCGAGAATCCGCAGCAATGGGCTGACCGCATCCGCCATGCGGGCGCGATGTTCCTTGGTCGGTATTCTTCCGAATCGCTGGGCGACTACTGTGCAGGCCCGAACCACGTGCTGCCAACCTCACGCACTGCCCGCTTCTCGTCGCCGCTGGGTGTTTATGATTTTCAGAAGCGTTCGTCAGTGATTCACGTCAGCCAGTCCGGCGCTCAGACGCTCGGCAAGGTGGCGGCCGAGCTGGCCTATGGTGAGGGCTTGCCGGCGCATGCTCGTTCTGCCGAAATGCGTCTGAAATAAGTGATCCTGACCAGTGCCCCTCTCGAGCCTCTCATGTCCCTGACAGAAAACCTCATCCGCGCCGACGTGCGCGCCTTGTCGGCTTATCACGTTCCCGATGCCTCAGGCTTTGTGAAGCTCGATGCGATGGAAAACCCCTACCTGCTGCCGGTCTCGCTACAGCACGAGCTAGGCAAACGGCTGGGCGCGCTGGCGCTGAACCGTTATCCGGTGCCTACCTATGCCGGGCTGAAGGCGGCAATTTGCGACAAGCTTGGCGTTCCATCAGGCTTTGACGTCATTCTCGGCAATGGCTCGGATGAGCTCATCACTGTGGTATCGGTGGCCTGTGCAAAGCCGGGCGCCAGGGTACTGGCACCGGTGCCAGGCTTCGTGATGTACGCGATGTCGGCGCAGCTGGCGGGTCTCGAATTTGTCGGCGTTCCCTTGCGCGCAGATCTGTCGCTCGATCTCGACGCAATGCTCGCCGCGGTGCGCATCCATCGTCCGGCGATCACCTATCTGGCGTATCCGAACAACCCGACCGGCAACTTATTCGATGCCGAGGCGATGCTGGCCATCATTCGTGAGGTCGGTGACAGCGGCTTGGTAGTAGTCGATGAAGCCTATCAGCCATTTGCCGATGACAGCTTCCTGCCGCGACTGCCGGAATTTCCCAACCTGATCGTGATGCGCACAGTGTCCAAGCTGGGGCTGGCTGGTATACGGCTGGGCTATATGTCGGCCGCTGCACCGCTCTTGCATGAGTTCGACAAGGTGCGCCCGCCCTACAACGTCAATGTGCTGACTGAGGCGACCGCAGCCTTCATGCTCGAGCACAATGATGTGCTGGATGCGCAGGCAACCAGCATTTGCGCAGAGCGCGAGCGGCTTGCGGCGCAGATGGCGGCGCTGCCCGGCGTGACGGTGTTTCCCTCTGCGGCCAATTTCATCCTGTTGCGGATTACTCGATCTGGTCTGAGCGGCACTCAGGTATTCGAGCGCCTGTTGGAGCGAAAGGTGCTTGTGAAAAATGTCGGTAGAATGCATGTTTTACTGGAAAATTGCCTGCGGGTCACCGTGAGCACCCCGGCCGAGAATGCGCAATTTCTGGCGGCGCTCGAGTCCAGCCTGAATTCCTGAATCTCCTTAGCCATGGCACGCACAGCAGAAGTCGTTCGCAACACCACCGAAACCCAGATTCGGGTGGCGATCAATCTCGATGGCACCGGCCAGCAGACGCTGGATACCGGCGTGCCTTTTCTTGACCACATGCTGGACCAGATCGCGCGACATGGCCTAATTGATCTCGATATCAGTGCCAAGGGCGACCTGCACATCGATGCGCACCATACTGTCGAGGACGTGGGCATCGCGCTCGGTCAGGCGTTCGCACAAGCCATCGGCGACAAGAAAGGCATACGCCGCTACGGCCATGCCTATGTGCCACTGGATGAGGCGCTCTCGCGCGTGGTGGTCGATTTTTCCGGCCGTCCCGGACTTGAGTTTCATGTGCCCTTCAAGCGCTCGATGATCGGCAGCTTCGATGTCGATCTGACGCATGAATTTTTCCAGGGCTTCGTCAATCATGCGCAAGTGACCTTGCACGTCGACAATCTGCGCGGTGAAAACGCCCATCATCAGTGCGAAACGGTGTTCAAGGCATTTGGCCGCGCGTTGCGCATGGCCGCCGAGCTTGATCCTCGCGCTGCCGGTACGATTCCTTCGACCAAGGGCAGCCTCTGAGCTCAGTGTTCGGCAGAGTGCCGGGCAGGCATTGATCAACCCAATGAACAAGATCGTCGTTGTTGATTACGGAATGGGCAACCTGCGCTCGGTGGCTCAGGCGCTGATGCATGTGGCAGAAGACGCCGAGGTGCATATCTCCGGCAAGCCTGAGGACATACGCGCCGCGGAGCGCATCGTGCTGCCGGGCCAGGGAGCGATGCCGGACTGTATGCGTTCGCTGCGCGAGTCTGGAGTGCAGGAAGCCCTGCTCGAAGCTGCGCGCAGCAAGCCACTGCTCGGTGTCTGCGTCGGTTTGCAGATGATGTTCGACTGGAGCGAGGAGGGTGACGCCCATTGCCTTGGTCTGATGCCGGGGAAGGTCGTGCGCTTCCGGCTGGAAGACCAGCGGCAACCGGATGGCTCGCGTTTCAAAGTACCGCAAATGGGCTGGAACCGCGTGCGGCAGCTGAAAGGCCATCCGATGTGGGCGGGTGTGGCAGACGACAGTTATTTTTATTTCGTACACAGCTACTACGTGATGCCTGAAAAAAACGAGCATGCTGCAGGTGAAACCGTTTACGGTTTACCATTTTGCTGCGCCGCAGGACGAGATAATATTTTCGCTACGCAATTCCACCCTGAAAAAAGTGCATCAGCCGGTTTGCAGCTTTATAAAAATTTTGTACATTGGAATCCCTGAGCGTGCTCGCCACAGCGAACGACACCATCCTTTCAACCCAAGCCCAGCCAATCTCCAGTAGCCATGCTGCTCATACCCGCTATCGACCTCAAGGACGGCCATTGCGTGCGCCTCAAGCAAGGTGACATGGATCAGGTCACCGTGTTCTCCGATGATCCTGCCCAGATGGCGCGACACTGGCTGGAACAGGGTGCGCGCAGGCTGCATCTGGTGGACCTGAATGGTGCGTTCGCCGGAAAGCCCAGGAACGAGCCCGCCATCAAGGCCATCATCGCAGCTGTTCGCGAGTACGCAGAAGAAAACGATGTTGACGAGATTCCTATTCAGCTCGGCGGTGGGATCCGCGATCTCGACACCATCGAACGCTATCTTGATGATGGTTTGTCCTACATCATCATCGGCACGGCAGCTGTGAAGAATCCCGGTTTTCTGCATGATGCGTGCAGCGCCTTCCCAGGTCAGATCATCGTCGGGCTCGACGCCAAAGATGGCAAGGTCGCCACCGATGGCTGGAGCAAGCTGTCCGGCCATGAGGTGATCGATCTGGCGAAGAAATTCGAAGACTATGGCTGCGAAGCCATCGTTTATACCGACATCGGCCGCGATGGCATGATGAAAGGCGTGAACATCGAAGCAACCGTCAAGCTCGCGCAGAGCATGACCATTCCAGTGATTGCCTCTGGCGGCGTACATGACATCAAGGATGTCGAGGCTCTGTGCGCCGTGCAGGACGAAGGTATCGAGGGCGTGATCTGCGGCCGTTCGATCTACGAGGGCACGCTCAATCTTCGTGAAGCGCAGGATCGCGCCGACGAGCTCTCTGGCGAAGACTGACATGGCGCTGGCAAAACGCATCATTCCCTGCCTGGACGTGACCGCCGGGCGGGTGGTCAAAGGTGTCAACTTCGTCGAGCTGCGCGACGCCGGTGATCCGGTGGAGATCGCCCGCCGCTATGACGAGCAGGGTGCCGATGAACTGACCTTCCTCGACATCACCGCCTCTTCTGACGATCGCGATCTGATCCTGCACATCATTGAAGACGTTGCCTCCCAGGTGTTCATCCCGCTGACTGTCGGTGGCGGTGTGCGCGCAGTGGATGATGTTCGGCGCTTGCTCAACGCAGGTGCGGACAAGATCAGCATCAACACATCAGCCGTCACCAACCCGCAGTTGGTCGCGGATGCGGCCAACAAGTATGGTTCGCAGTGTATTGTCGTCGCGATCGATGCCAAGCGTAGCAATGCCGGGCATTGGGAAGTGTTTACGCATGGCGGTCGCACGCCGACTGGGCTCGATGCGGTCGAGTGGGCCAAAAAAATGCAATCGCTGGGCGCGGGTGAAATCCTGTTGACCAGCATGGACAAGGATGGCACACGCTCGGGTTTTGATCTCGCGCTGACACGTTCCGTGTCGGATGCCGTGTCGATACCCGTGATAGCGTCCGGAGGCGTCGGCGGTCTGCAAGACCTCGCGGATGGCATTACCGAAGGCCATGCCGATGCCGTTCTGGCTGCAAGCATTTTTCATTACCAGCACCACAGCGTGCAGGAGGCCAAGCAGTTCATGGCCGCCCAGGGCATACCTGTGAGGCTTGCATGATCGCGCGCGCGAAATGGCTCAACCGCATCAAGTGGGACGAGCACGGGCTCATACCCGTTATCGCGCAAGAGGCCGGCACGAATGACGTGCTGATGTTTGCATGGATGAACCGTGATGCACTGGCGCGCACCGTCGAGTTGGGTCAGGCCGTCTACTGGAGCCGCTCGCGAAAAAAGCTCTGGCACAAGGGCGAGGAATCCGGGCATTTCCAGCAAGTGCATGAGATCCGGCTCGATTGCGATGAAGACGTGCTGCTGTTGAAAGTGACGCAGGTTGGCGACATCGCTTGCCACACGGGCCGGCATTCCTGCTTCTTTCACAAGTTCAATCAGGATGCCGAACAGCCTGACTGGATCGAGGCCGAGTCGGTGCTGAAAGACCCGGAACATATCTATAACAAATAAGCGGATCTTCCATGAGCGATATCCTGCAACGCCTCGCAGAGGTCATCGAGTCGCGCAAGCTCGAAGCCGGCGGCGATCCCGAGAAATCCTACGTTTCGCGCCTGTTCGAGAAAGGCGATGATGCAATTCTGAAGAAAATCGGCGAAGAGGCCACAGAGACCGTGATGGCCGCCAAAGATGTGCGCCATGGCGCCGACGCGAACCAGCTGGTCTGCGAGTGTGCTGATCTGTGGTTTCATTCGATGATCATGCTCGCGCGCTTCAATCTCACGCCGCAGCAAGTGCTCGATGAACTCGCGCGCCGCGAGGGCTTGTCGGGCATTGAGGAGAAGGCCAACCGAAAGTTGGCCCAGCGCGAGGCATCCGAGCGCCGCTGACGCGCCTCATGACGCAGAGCGCGACCACCGCAGCAAGTGCTGCCAAAGCCGCTCGGCGATAATTTCCAATCCTCACACTAACAACAGGAGCCACAGCGTGGATAACTGCATTTTTTGCAAGATTGTCGCGGGCGCGATTCCTTCCAAAAAAGCCTACGAAGATGAAGACTTGATCGCTTTCCACGATATCAATCCTGCGGCGCCGGTTCATGTGCTGATCGTGCCGCGCGAGCACATCGCCACGCTGGCCGACAGCGATCAGAAACACCAGGCATTGTTGGGTAAAATGATGCTGCTTGCGCCGAGGCTGGCCGAGGAGTTGGGCGCTGGCTATCAAAGCACTTCGGATGGCCCGGCCGGCGGCTTCAAGGCGCTCTTCAATACGGGCCCCGATGGCGGTCAGGAGGTGTACCATTTGCACCTGCACGTGATGGGCGGTCCGCGGCCATGGCGCGGACAGCGGTGATGACATCGGACGCCGCGCAGATCGCAAACCGCGTATTCTTACGCAATAATCAGCATTTCCCATAGGAGAAAACAATGGGTTCGTTCAGTATTTGGCACTGGGTCATCGTGCTAGTGATTATCATGCTGGTGTTTGGCACCAAAAAGCTGGGCAACGTTGGGTCGGATCTGGGCAAGGCCGTCAAGGGCTTCAAGGACGGGGTGAAGGGGGCCGACGAGGACAAGCCCGCTGCGCCCTCAGCTCAGGTGGCTGATAAGTCGACCATTGATGTCGAGGCTCGCGAAAAATCCAAGAGCTGACCACGCCCTCCCGTGACGATGGCACTTGCCAGCGCCGCCGTTTCCTCCGTCTTCCTGAGTTTCCTGCCGAATGATCGACCTGGGTCTTACCAAACTCGCGCTGATAGGCGCGGTCGCGCTGGTCGTCATCGGTCCGGAGCGCCTCCCCGCCGTCGCGCGCATGGCGGGCACGTTGTTCGGTAGGGCGCAGCGCTACATCAGCGATGTCAAGACCCAGGTCAATCGCGAGATGCAGATGGAAGAGCTGCGAAAGATGCAGGACAACATCGTCGGTGCGGCAAGTGACCTGAACAAATCCTTCAACGAGAATATACGAACGGTGGCCGACGATATTTCTGAGGCCGAGCAGGACTTCAGTCAGGCGATCGCCGAGGCCAATCATGCCTATGTCGGATTCAACGAGGGGCTGAGAGTGCCGTCCACTGAAGAGATAGCGTCCAAGCAGCGCGATTTCCGCAAGAAGCGCTTGACGCAGAATTCCTCATTGCCGAACTGGTTCAAGCGCCAGACCGGTCGCCGCACCCGGGTGATGTCGGGTGCAGCCCGCGTGGCGCGCTACCGCTCCGGCGGCAACAAGCCAAGGTTTTTCCAGTAAATGTCAGAAGAGAATTCACCCGGTCTGCAGGAGACCTTCATCTCCCATTTGGTCGAATTGCGCAACCGCCTGGTACGCGCGTCGGCCGTCGTGCTGGTGGTCTTCATCATGTTGTTCGCGATCTGGCCCGGCGCAGCGGCGATCTATGATTTTCTTGCCCAGCCCATGATGGGCGCGCTGCCGGAAGGTTCGAAGATGATCGCGACCGGGGTGATCACACCGTTCATGGTACCCATGAAGGTCACGATGGTGGTGGCACTGCTGGTATCACTGCCCTGGGTGCTGTATCAAGCTTGGGCCTTCATCGCGCCCGGACTTTACCTTCACGAAAAGCGCCTTGTTGCGCCGTTGATCATCTCGTCGTCGCTACTTTTCCTCGCAGGCGTTGCGTTCTGCTATTTCTTCGTTTTTGGCACTGTGTTCAAGTTCATCAATGACTTCGCACCAAAGTCCATTTCCGTCGCGCCGGACATCGAGAACTATCTCGACTTTGTATTGATGATGTGCCTTGCCTTCGGTCTTACCTTTGAAGTGCCAGTGGTCGTAATCGTACTGGTGCGCATGGGCGTGGTGACCGTCGAAAAGCTGCGCGAGATTCGTCCTTATGTGATCGTTGGTGCTTTCGTGGTGGCCGCCGTGGTCACGCCGCCCGACGTCTTGAGCCAGCTGTTTCTGGCGATACCGCTGTGCCTGCTGTATGAAGTGGGTTTGCTGCTGGCGCCGATCTTTCAGCGAGTCACTCAGGCGCCCGAAGCCGAAGAAGCACCCTGAGCGTCGTCGACACATTCTCTTCGACTTCAGGGCGTAGGACCAGCGGCCCGTAGCCATTTCACCAGCGGAGCTGCCGCACGAAAATCCTCCAGCAGCAAACCCGGCAATCTGTCCGGTCGGAGCTTGCGAACGCTCAGCTCGCGCCACGCGACAAAGCTCTTCAGCCTCAGCG